>NZ_JACOFQ010000007.1:40000-273211 GCF_019455395.1 Bradyrhizobium sp. BR 10261 | reverse complement strand
CCGATCCGGCCGCTTGGTCAGAATTTGATAGGTGTGCTGCGGCGTCGCCTGCATCGTGTGCCAGACAGCCGCAACGAACTCCGGTGGCACG
Source organism: Bradyrhizobium sp. BR 10261 (assembly GCF_019455395.1). Lineage (NCBI taxonomy): Bacteria > Pseudomonadati > Pseudomonadota > Alphaproteobacteria > Hyphomicrobiales > Nitrobacteraceae > Bradyrhizobium > Bradyrhizobium sp. BR 10261. Next base: position 273,120 of record NZ_JACOFQ010000007.1, on the reverse strand, counting down.
CTTTCGTGAAACAGGTCCGACATCGAGTTCACGAAGATCCGGCGCGGCTTCTTCCAGCCTGTCGGGATGCCAAGTGCGGCGCGATCAAGCCTGACCCTGCCGGTCCACACGGCACGCTTGCCGCTCTTGCGCGTGAGACCCCGATACTTCGGCATGCCCATCGCATCCAGCCGCGCCGCCATGCGCATCGCGTAGCAGTTCGTGCAGCCGGGCGAGAGCACTGTGCAGCCAGCGACGGGGTTCCATGTCGCGTCGGTCCACTCGATTGAGGTGTCAGCCATTACAGTCCCTCTAAGAGCGACCCTTGGCCGCCCAAGTTTTGTACGTCATTCCACAGCTTGTGTCCCAGCGGATTTGAACTCAAGAACACCAGCCAATAGAGGCGCTGGCTCTTCGAGCCCACGATCAGCGGTATGCCGGTCGCGGGATGTGTGCCGAGCGAGCGGATAGACTGCAGCCAGTAGTCGATAAATGCCGCGCGCAACGCATGAGTTGCTTGGTTGACGTTAACCGCATCGCGCCACCCGGGCGCAAAGATGTCCAGCGCTCCACCGACGCGCGAATGCCGATCAAGGTTGCGCTGCAAATCCTGAAGGCTGACGTGGATGATCATGTCCATCCGCTTCACCCGCAGCATCCGCTCGATGATCGAGAACGGTAATTGCGCCAGATTGAAGGGATCGAGAAAAGCAAGGTGGAGGCCATAGGGATTAATCGCCCCCATCACCTGATCGACGATCACACTTGCTTCGCCGACGTAGCTTGTCGCCGATCCGCCCAAATACTTGATGCGTTGTGCAAGCGCGGCTGAGTTCTGCGCATCCAGATCGGACAGGTGCATTTCTGAGAACGGATGACCGCTGGCGCGCCCGGCGTTGAACGCCACCACAGCGCTGCCGTCGATTATCTGACTTGTGCCACTGATGAGTGACCGGCCCGCGCCCGAATATAGCTCGATGTATGTTGCGCCCCCGCTTCCCTTCGGGGGCAAGAACTTCGCGCGAGCACCGCGCGCCGCTTGGATGTACCTCTTTACGCGGTCGTGCTTTTCAACCGCCCATGGGCCGACCTCGCCGATGATCATTCCGTCGTCGGGATCGAGTTTGACTTCCTTTTTTGCCATGCAATCAGCTCCCTGGCCGAGCTACTACCACACTGCTAGAGGTTGAGGGTTAACGCGATGGCACTTTTCTTGAGACTACCTTGCCTCCCCCGCAATGATCTGCTGCAGCGTCGCCACGTGCCGCGCGAAGGCGGCGAACTCGCGGCCGAAATGGCCGAGCACGCTGGTCTTGCGCGCATTGGAGCGGCCGGCGGCGCAAGGCAAACCCGCGTGCGGCACTGCGCGGCTAATAGGCAATCCAGGCGGCGGATGGCGGCGATTTGAACATGGGCCGCCGGCCTTTTCGAACGTCAAAATAGTTTTATCGAACGTTCAAAGTAGTTTATCGAACGTTCAAATATGGCACGCAGCTTGCAATTTGGGGCGAACCCGCGCGGTGCGTGCACAGATCGAATGCGCGGATCCTTGTTGCTTGGAGGAAGACAATGAGTCCCAAACTGCCCGAAGCCCCGGGAGGAGCCGCTTCCGAGGGCCATGCCCGCGTTATCATCAAGCCCGGCTATCATCCGGACCTGACCAATGAAGACCTTGCCCCGCTCAAGGAACAGACCTGGGGCGCGTACAATATTTTCGCATTCTGGATGTCCGATGTGCATAGCGTCGGCGGTTACGTCACCGCGGGAAGCCTGTTCTCGCTCGGGCTGGTCGGCTGGCAGGTGCTGATCGCGCTGCTGGCCGGCATCATGATCGTGCAGCTGTTCTGCAACCTCGTCGCCAAGCCGAGCCAGGTCACGGGAACGCCTTATCCCGTGATCTGCCGCGCGCCGTTCGGCGTGAAGGGCGCCAATATCCCGGCCATCATCCGCGGCCTCATCGCCGTCGCCTGGTACGGCATCCAGACCTATCTGGCCTCGAGCGCGTTCATGGTGGTGGCGCTCAAGTTCTTTCCCTCGCTGGCGCCCTATGCCGATGTCGGCCAGCACGGTTTCGTCGGCCTGTCGGCGCTCGGTTGGGCCTGCTTCATGTTCCTATGGGTGCTGCAGGCGATCGTGTTCTGGCGCGGCATGGAGGCGATCCGCGTCTTCATCGACTGGGCCGGCCCGGCCGTCTATGTCGTGATGATCGTGCTCGCGGTCTATCTCATCGCCAAGGCGGGCATCGGCAACATCGGGCTCACGCTCGGCGAGGTCAAATATTCCGGCTGGGACGCTCTGCCCGTGATGATCAATGCGATCGCCCTGGTGGTATCGTATTTCTCCGGACCGATGCTGAATTTCGGCGACTTCTCGCGCTACGGAAAGAGCTTTGGCGCGGTGAAGGCCGGCAATTTCTGGGGCCTGCCGGTCAACTTCCTCGGCTTCTCCGTGCTCACTGTCGTCACGACGTCGGCCACGCTGCCTGTGTTCGGCCACATGATCACGGATCCCGTGGAAACCGTCAGCAAGATCGACAGCACATTTGCGGTCGTCCTCGGCGCGCTGACCTTCATGATCGCGACCATCGGCATCAATATCGTGGCCAACTTCGTCTCGCCGGCATTCGACTTCTCGAACGTCGCGCCGCAGCGGATCAGTTGGCGGATGGGCGGCATGATCGCCGCGGTCGGCTCGGTCTTCATCACGCCGTGGAACCTGTACGACAATCCGCAGGTCATCCATTACACGCTCGACATCCTCGGCGCGTTCATCGGTCCGCTGTTCGGAATCCTGATCGCGGACTTCTACAAGGTGAAGAAGCAGCAGATCGTCGTCGACGACCTCTACACTCTGAGCGAGAACGGAAGTTATTGGTACGAGGGCGGGTACAACAGGAACGCAATCCTGGCGATCATTCCCTCCGCACTGGTGCCGGCGATCTGTGCACTGGTCCCGTCATTGTCGATGCTGGCCAATTTCACCTGGTTCATCGGCGTGGGCCTGGGTTACGGTATCTACAACTATCTCATGCTCCGTCAGACTGCGCTCGCTTCTCAGCCGGCCTGACCGGCTTTACGGGGACGGCCTGCCGCAGCGGGCCGTCCTTTCGCCGATGCGACGGCGGCTGCTAAACCTGCTTTCCCGCGATGATCTCCTGCAGCGTCGCCACGTGCCGCGCGAAGGCTCCGCGCCCGGCAGCCGTGGCGGTCACCGTCGTCTGCGGTTTCTTGCCCACGAACGCCTTCTCCACCGACACGTAACCCGCCTTGGCCAGCGTCTCGATGTGCGCGCCGAGATTGCCGTCGGTGGCGCCGGTGAGTTTTTTCAGGCGCGCGAATTCCAGGCCTGAGGCGATCGGCAATGCGTTCAGGGCCGCCATGATCTTCAGCCGCAAGGGCTGATGGATGATGTCGTCGAGCTCGGCCATCAGATCCGCCGCATCCAGAGGCCGCCGAGGATCAGGCCGCCGCCGTTGACGAAGGCCATCCAGAGCGGGAAGGCCGCGCCGATATAGAAATAGCCGATCAGCGTCAGCGCGGCGATACTGATGCCGATCGCGACGAAGGCGGTGCCGAACCAGAGGCCCGCCAGCATGTAGAACAGCATGAAGTAGAGCGGCCAGAACGCGCCCTGCTCGCGCGGACCGAAATGACCGAGCAATTCGGTGCAGATATAGCCGAAGGCGAAGAACAGCACGAAGACCAGCGGCACCCTGACATCGAAGGCGGCGCCATGGACACGTGACGGGGTGAGCCAGCGGAGCGCAACCAATCCACCGACCCCCATTATGTCGACGGCGGGCCAGGCGTAGCCAGCGTAGCGTGGCCACGCCCAGGTCACCAGATTGCCGGCGAAGACCAGAGCCCCCCACCAGATCGCCCCGAGGCTCGCCAGCTCATAGAGCTGCGACTGCCGCAGGCGCTGGACGATGTCGTCGATCTCGGCCAGCGCTGCGGACGCTTCCTTGCTGTCGATCATGCTATCACCATCAACCCGGTATCATCGCAACATCGGCCGCGCGAGCCGCGGCGCGCCGGCGGCGCGCAACGGCGATGGTGCGTATAGCTGCGTAACTGATCAGGAACATCACGGCCTTGCTGACGATGCCATAGATCGACATGGCCGCCGACCAGGTCGCAACGTCGAAATTGAGGGCCACGATCAGGTTGAGCGCGGCAGAGACAAACATCAGGCCCGACCAGGCATAGCCGACGATGATGGCGACGTCAGGCACCAGCTCGATCGCGACAGGCGGCAGATAGCGGTTCATCCACCCGCGCTTCAGCATCACGATGCCGACGATGACGTAGATGACGCTCGGCTTGACCATGACGAAACGCGGATCGTTGGTGATGAGCGTGACGGTGCCGGCGCCGAGCACCAGGAACAGGCTCATCCACTGCATGATGTCGATCGGCTTGCTGCGCGCGAACTGCCAGCCGATCTGGGCGAGGCCCAGCGCCATGCCGAGCACGACCGACAGGGTCACATTGTGGGTGAGCAGATAGAGCACGAGAAAGAACAGCGTCGCCGCCATGTCGAGCAGCAGCAGCTTTCCGGCCTCAAACAGGTTTTTCATGGCTGTCTCCACGGCCTGCCGAAAGTGGATCGCATCATGACTGCCCCGCTCCTCGCGTCGCCACGTCCTCCGCGATCGCATTGACCGCCTTCGGATTGGTGACCATGCCCATATGGTTGACGCCGTCGATGATCTTGACGTCGATGGAGGGTTTGATCGCCTGCACGGCCTCGGCATATTTGCCTGATATCATCATCTCGTCCTCGGCGCCGCCGAAGATCGTCATGGGATGCGTCACCGCGGGCAGATCGAGGCGATAGCCGCGCGTGGCAAAATTACGCATCAGGCGGTCGGAATAAACAGCGGTCAGGTAGCGCTCCGAATTCGCGGGCACCGCGAAGGCGAGCACCGGAAGCTGCGAGCAGCAATCGATGCCGAGCTTGCGCAGCGCAGCGAGCGCGAAATAGCGCGGCAGGTCGGCATTGGCCCAGCCGCCGGCATGCTTGACGTTGGTCGGCGCGTCATAGCCGAGATAGGGCGCAACCAGCACGGTGCGGACGAACAGATCCTTCATGATCGGCGTCGCGGCGACGCGCAGCGAGAAGCCGGCGCCGGCGGAATGGCCGATCAGCGTCAGCGGCAGCTCCGGCGCACTCTTGCGGACATGGGCGACGAAATCGACGAGGTCGTCCTCGAGCTGGCCGACATAGCCGATATCGCCGCGCGTGCCCGAGGCGCCGTGGCCGCGCGTATCCAGCGCCCAGGTCTCGACGCCGTGTGCGGCGAGCGCCGCGGTCAGCGCGTGGTTGACCGTGCCGGAGGAGCCGGCCGAGCCGTGGATGAAGATCGCGCCGCGACCGGTGTCCGCGCCCTTCGCCTGATAGTGGCGGAAGCCGAGCCAGGTGCCGTCGCGGGCCTGAAAACGCTCCAGCGGCGGCAAAGTGGACCAGTCAATGCCCTTGGCGGAGTCGGAGACCGAGCGCATCTCGGGAGGCCGCTGCAGCGGCGTCGCAATCAAGGCAGTGAAGACCAGGGCGACGGCGCCAACGGCGCACAGACCCCATTTGAGCAGGCTAAGTGCCCCTTTCAGCATCAGCATCACCATCGTTCAGGACTCCCTGATCTCGATTTATAGAGAACTCTATATTACAGAGTACTCTTGCGATCAAGAGCCGGATTCGCGCTTCCTGGCGAAAATCCTTAACGTCCTGATGACCCCAACATGCCGAATCGTTTGCCGATGCCGCCTGCGGAACAACTGCACAACGCGCCCGAATTCACCGTTTCCGAGCTGTCCCAGTCCCTGAAGCGGACGGTGGAGGACACCTATGGCCATGTCCGGGTCCGCGGCGAGATCTCCGGATTCCGCGGCGCCCATTCCTCCGGCCATTGCTATTTCGCGCTCAAGGACGAGAGCGCCAAGATCGAGGCGGTGATCTGGAAGGGCGTGCATGGCCGCATGCGCTTCAAGCCCCAGGAGGGGCTCGAGGTGATTGCGACCGGCAAGCTCACCACCTATCCGGGCTCGTCGAAATACCAGATCGTGATCGAGGCGCTGGAGCCGGCCGGCATCGGCGCGCTGATGGCGCTGATGGAGGAGCGCAAGAAGAAGCTCGCGGCCGAAGGTCTGTTCGACGAGGCGCGCAAGCAGCTCTTGCCCTGGCTGCCCGAGGTGATCGGCGTCGTCACCTCGCCGACCGGCGCCGTGATCCGCGACATCCTGCACCGGCTCGAGGACCGCTTTCCCCGCCGCGTGCTGGTGTGGCCGGTGAAGGTGCAGGGCGAAGGCTCGGCCGAGCAGGTGGCCGCCGCGATCCGCGGCTTCAACGCGCTGCCGGAAGGCGGCAGGATTCCGCGGCCCGACGTGCTGATCGTCGCGCGCGGCGGCGGCTCGCTGGAGGATCTCTGGTCGTTCAACGAGGAGATCGTGGTGCGGGCCGCGGCCGAGAGCATGATCCCGCTGATCTCGGCCGTGGGCCACGAGACCGACATCACGCTGATCGATTTCGTCGCCGACAAGCGCGCGCCGACGCCGACGGCGGCCGCCGAAATGGCGGTGCCGGTGCGCAGCGAATTGTTCGTCGAGGTCGCCGATCTCGCCCGGCGCACGCGCGCCTGCTGGCAGCGTGGCCACGAAAACCGCCGCAACGAGCTTCGCGCAGCCGCGCGTGCGCTCCCCGCCGCATCAGACCTGCTGGCGATCCCGCGGCAGCGGCTGGATTCGGCGGGCAGCGCCCTGCCCCGCGGGCTCAAGGCCAACACGCATGCGCATTTCCGCAGGTTCACCGCGGCTGGTTCAAAACTGACATTGCGGGTGCTGCACGGCCAGATTTCGCAGGCCGGGCATCGGCTCACCGTCTGCGGTGAGCGGCTCGGCCTGTCGGCGCGCTCGCTGCTCAGGCGGCGGCGCGATCGCTTCGCCGGGCTTGAAGTGCGGCTGCGGGCCTCAAAGCTCTCCAACGCGCAGGCGCAGCGCAATGCGATTGCCCGCCAGCGCGAGCGTACGCAGCGGCTTTCCGAGCGTGCCGGCCGTGCGCTGGTGACGTTGCTGCAGCGGCTGGATGCCCGCGTCGAGAACAGCGGCAAGCTGCTCTCTGCGCTGTCCTATCGCGGCGTGCTCGCCCGCGGCTTTGCGCTGGTGCGCGATGAGTCAGGGCATCCCCTGCACTCGGCCGACAGCGTCGGCCCGAATGCGCGGCTCGCGATCGAATTCGCGGATGGCCGCGTCGGCGCGACGGCGGATGCGGACCGGCCGGCGGCGGTGACGAGGCGCGCGCCAGCGCAGCCGAAGGCGGCGACGCAGGAAACAAAGCCGGCACCGAAGCGCGTGGCGAAGCCGGTGGATCAGGGCAGTTTGTTCTGAAGCGCGAGCTCTCTCATCCTCGTGGAGGCAGCGCATAGCCTATTCAGACCCGTCATCCTGAGGTGCGAGTGGCGCGATGCGCAGCATCGCGCAGGGAGCCTCGAAGGATGAGCGGCCGCGATGCAGCCGGGCCGTCGCCCTTCGAGGCTCGCCGAAGAGGCGAGCACCTCAGGGTGACGGAATTGGTAGGGTAAGCTTCAGCGGCAGGACAATCCCGCGTCCATCGTGGTCCAGAAGCCGCAATGTTCCGGCGCGAGTTGCGGCGCGCCGGCGTGAGCTTCGAACAGGAAGATCGCGACGGTAAAGATAGCGAGGGCCGATGAGAAGATGACGATGCGGTTGCGCATGCTGATGCGTTTAGTGGAGATCATGGTCGAACTAAGGCCCCCGCCTTCGCTCTGCCGAGCTCCGGCGCGGCAGGCCCGCGTCTGCGCGCTATCGCGCCAGCCACTCCGCGACCTCCTTCTGCGACTCCGCGCGCGCCACCGAATCGGTTCCGAGATGGCCGTGCTCGGGAACGGCGGCATCAGGGCTGGCGCTAGCTGCGTGCAGCGGCGTGTTGGCGCGGTCGAAATCGTGATAGGCGCCGGGATAGACCACGATGCGCGCGAGCGCGCTGCGGCCATGGGCGCCGTCCACCATCTGGCGGCAGGCCGGGGGCGAGGAGACGTCGTCATTGGCGCCGATCAGCAGCAGCGTCGGCACCCGCGTGCTCCAGCCGAGACCGGCCGAGATCCGGCAATCCGGATAGAACGCGATCGCGGCGCGGAAGTCCGGGCCCGCATCGCGCGCGGCGGCTTGCGGCCGCACCGCCCAGAGCAGCGCGCTGGCGCCATTGGCCCAGCCGATCAGGCTGACACGGTCTCGGGCCACCCAGCTCTGCTTCATCAGCCAGGCACGTGATGCCGCGATGTCGGTGACACGCTCGCGCCGCGCCTTGACGTGGATGTCCTTGACGCGGCATTGCGGCCCGAGCTCGCGCGAGCCATAGCTGTCCGGAAGCAGCACTGCATTGCCCGCCTTGAGCAGGCGCTCGGCCCAATCGCGATAGCGCGGCTGGACGGAATCGGAATGGCTGCCGAGGCCGCCGCAACCGTGCAGTGCGATCACGGTCGGGAATGGGCCCTCGCCCTCGGGCTTGAACAGCTGCGCATGCAGGACGCCGGACGACAGCGGAATCTCGACCGCTTGCGGCGCAGGCGCCGGCGCGGCCTGCGCGGCCGACATCAGCAGTGCCAGGAACAGGGCGGAAGTTAAGGCGCGCATCGGACTCTGTCGCAGGAGGTGCCGCACGGCCTCCAGAATTATCATGCGGTCACGGCGGCAAAACATCACAAACCGGTGGGTTTAACGGGCGGACAAGCCGTCCTATCTATGCTAGGTCAGATCCAACACATCGTGCCCTCCAAGGTTCACCCATCAGGGGTTGCCCTAAAGGTATTCCTGGAAGCGGCCTCCCACGGAGACTTTCGACCGTGCTGAACAAGTTCGGCCCCTCGGGCCATGGCGAAGCCCAGGTGCAATATCTCGACGGCGATTTCCGCGTGATCTCGCCCGGGACTTTCGTACGCTGCGCTGTGACCGACACGCGGATCCCGCTCGACGAATTGAAGTACTGGAGCGTGGACCTGCAAGAGGCCTACGCCACGCCCGCCGCCGTGCTGCAGCGGCATTTTCCCGGCGCGCCGAAGCCGTGATCTCGTAGCGATAGATGGCCAGCGATGAATATCGGCTGAATGGCGAGGTGCCGTAGGGTGGGCAAAGCGCAAGCGTGCCCACCAGCTGTCTCCGAACGCGACACATCGTGGGCACGGCGCAAGGGCGCCTTTGCCCACCCTACGAGTTCATCGCGCGGAAAACCTTCGCTCGCGGGCCTTGTAGAGCTGATCGCTGATCAGCTGCTTGAGCCTGGCCGCATCGTCGAATTCGAGCGCGACCTTGAACGGCACGATGCCGTCAGGTACGCCATCAATGCCGCGCAGGCGCGCCAGATCTTTTTCCGTCGCCACCAGGGTGAGCTGTCCGGCTTTCGCGTCGGCCGCGAGCGCGGCGAGCTCGTCGCGCGAGAACATGTGGTGGTCGGCGAACGGACGCGTGCGCGCGACCTCGATGCCGCCAGTGCGCAGGGTGCGGAAGAAGCGCTCGGGATCGCCGATGCCCGCGAAAGCGAACACCGGCTTGCCCTGCAGTCTTGCAAGCGAGTCCGCATCGGGCTTCAGCCGCGCGCGCAGCACCGGCTTGCCACGATTGGCAATCTCAGCCGCGACATCGTCCGCGGCATGGCCGTCGCCGATCAGCACCAGCGCGTCGGTGCGCGATAGCTGTGGCTTGAGTGGCGCGCGCAGAGGGCCGGCCGGAAACACCTTGCCATTGCCGAGTCCGCGCTCGCTGTCGATCACGATCAGCGAGGCATCCTTGAGCAGTTTTGGATTCTGGAAGCCGTCGTCCATCAGGATCACGGTGGCGCCTTGCGACTTCGCCAGCGCGACACCGTCGAGGCGGTCGCGCGCGACAGCGACGGGGACGTCGCGCACCATCATCAGCGGCTCGTCGCCGACCTCAGTGGCGGTGTGACGCATCCGATCGACCATGACCGGGCCGCGCAAGTGCCCGCCATAACCGCGGCTGAGCACGACCGGGCTCTCGCCAAGCTCGCGCAGCAGCTTGGTCAGGGCCAGCACGGTCGGCGTCTTGCCGGCTCCGCCGACATGGTAATTGCCGACGCAGAGCACGGGGATGCCGGCGTCAAATCCCCTGCGCGCCATGCGGCGCGCGGTGATGGCGCCATAGAGTGCGCCGAGCGGGCTGAGCAGATGCGACTTCGGAGAACGCGGCCGGTACCAGAAGGCCGGCTCACGCATTGGCGGCTCCCATCTCGATCCGCAACTGCATCAGATACGGCTCGAGCGCCGCCATGGTGCGATCGAGCGCGCCGCCGAGCTGCTCGACCACGCCGCTTCCCGCGCGCTGCATCTTGTCGCGCACACCGGGATCGGCCAGCAACAGGCCGAGCTGTTTCGTCAGCGCCTCCTGCGTGTCGGCCTGGCGCGCGCCGCCGCTCTGGTCGAGGGCCGCATAGAGTTCGCTGAAATTGGCAACGTTCGGGCCGTGGACGATGGCAGCGCCAAGCTTGATCGCCTCGATCGGGTTCTGGCCGCCCTCTCCCACCAGCGACTTGCCCATGAACACGATCGGCGAGAGGCGATAGAACAGGCCGAGCTCGCCCATGGTGTCGGCGACATAGACATCGGTCGTCGCCGCCAGCTGCTCGTCGCGCGAGCGCAGCGCCGGCTTCAGGCCCGATGCCGCGATCATGCCTGCGATCGACGAGCCGCGATCCGGGTGCCGCGGTACGATCACGGTCAAGAGCTGCGGGAAGATGCCGACGAGGCTGCGATGGGCCGCGACCAGCATCTCGTCCTCGCCCGGATGGGTCGAGGCCGCGACGATGATCGGACGGCCGCGCGTCATCGTCATCAGCCGTTCGAGCTTGGCGGGATCTGCCGGCGGCGCCGGCACGTCGAGCTTGAGATTGCCCGTGGTGACGACGTCACGGCCGCCGAGCGCGGCGAAGCGTTCGGCATCGGTCTTCGACTGCGCGAGGCAGATATCAAAGCGCGACAGCAGCGCCGAGATAGTGCCGTGCATCCGCCGCCAGCGCGGGAAGGAGCGCGGCGACATCCGCCCGTTGATCAGCACCATGGGCACGCGGCGCGCCGCGCCGGCCAGGATCAGGTTCGGCCACAGGTCGGATTCGATGAACAGCGCCAGCGACGGCTTCCAATGGTCGAGGAAGCGCGCGACATAGCGCGGAGAATCATACGGCACGTATTGATGGATGACGTCGGGCGGAAAGCGTTTTGCCACGACGGCCGCCGAGGTGACCGTGCCCGACGTGAGCAGGATGCGCAGGTTGAGATCGCGCAGGCGCTCGATCAGCGCCGCAGCGGCCAGCACCTCGCCGACGCTGGCGCCGTGGATCCAGACCAGCGGGCCGTGCGGCCGCACGTCCCGGCTGAGGCCGCGACGCTCGCCGACGCGCGCGGGGTCCTCCTTGCCCTGCTTCAGCCGCCGCTTGATCAGTGCAGGCGCGAGTGGCACGAGGCCGGTGGCGAGGCGCCGATACATCCGCAGCGTCATTGGCAGCGACTTGGGAAGCGCGTGGGGCAACGAGCTAGCCATCTGCAGGCCCCTTGCGGCCGAGCTGCGCATAGGCGCGGCTGGTGGCTTCGTTCAGCGTGTCTTCCAGTTCCTGCCGCAGCTCCTCCATCTTCGCGGCATCGGCGTCTGCGGGAACGTGGATTTCCTTGATGCCGACCAGAGCGCCCCGGCCGAACGGCAGGTTGATGGTGGTGCGGTCCCAGTTCCTGAGCCGGATGAAGCGGCTGGTCGCCATCGCAAAAGGCATGATCGGCCGCCCCGATTCCCGTGCCAGCATGATGATGCCGAGGCCGGCCACGCGCGAACGCTTGGGGACATCGGCGGTCAACGCGACATTACAACCGTCTTGCAGCGTGTACACCATTTCCCTGAAGGCGCCGACACCACCCTTGCGATGGAACGCGCCGCCGTGATCCCCGGACCCCCTGATGGTGCCGATGCCGAGCCGCTCGGCGGCAACCGCGTTGAACTCGCCGTCGCGGTGGCGGGAGATCAGAACCTTGGCGCGGTAAGAGTCCTTGTTCTTGATGAACGGGGTGAGGAAATGCTGGCCGTGCCAGAACGCGAAGATCGCCGGCATCTGCGGCTCGACCAGCTGATAGACGTCAGGCGGATCGAACGTGAACCTGTTGGTCCGCCACACCAGACGCAGATATTCGGCCGCCAGGACCCCGACGGCACGCTGAAACCAGCTGCTTCGCAGCGTATTGCGAAGCAGTTTTTTCAACGCGCCGGCTTCGTTTCTTGGTTCGGGTCGAGCAGCCGGTGCAGGTGGACGATGAAATAGCGCATCTGCGCGTTGTCGACCGTGCTCTGCGCCTTGGCGCGCCAGGCGACATGGGCGGACGCATAATTCGGGTAGAGGCCGACGATCTCGACCTCGTCGAGGTTCTTGAAGACATTGTGCTCGAGATCGAGCAACTCACCGCCGATGACGAGGTGAAGCAGTTGTTGCGGGGCACTATCTGACATGAGTTCGGTTCCTAAGGGGCTGCCCGGCAAAGCAGTGGTCGACAAGGAGGCCGACGGGCGCTTCAGGGCAAGGGACGATTGCGAAAATGCGCGACAATGCTCGCATGACGATCGCGTCCCGCTGCCACCAGCACCCCGTGCGTCACTTCCCGGCGATTATAAAGGATGGGACCTCCAGAGAGGTCGCTCATCCTACCATCCGCTTCCTGCACGATCAAATCGGCCGCCGCAAGATCCCAATCATGGCTATTGCCGCCCGCGAAAGCCGCATCCAGGGCGCCATTGGCGACCCGGCACAGCCGTAGCGCAAGCGAACCGATTCGCGGATGCAGTTTGACGTCGCCGACTTTTGCATTGAGTCGCTCGACCATCGGCTTGGGGCCGGCCATGCGGGCGAAGTCGAGCAAGGACCCGGGCGTCGCCCGGACCCGATGGCCATTCAGCGTGGTGCCCTGGCCGCGGGCGGCAAAAAAGAACTCGTTCGTCACAGGCGCGTAGACCGCGGCCAGCACCGGCGCTGAAACCTCGACCAGCGCGACGCTGACGCACCATTCGTCATGACCATTGAGGTAGTTGCGGGTGCCGTCGATGGGATCGACCACCCAGGTCAGCCGCCGCGACAGCCGCGCCTGATCATCGGCGCTCTCCTCCGACAGCCAGCCATAGTCGGGCGTGGCACCGCGCAGGCGCGCTTCGAGCAGATCGTTGACGGCGATGTCGGCTTCCGAGACCGGCGAGGACGCGCCCTTGATCCACTTCTTCAGTGTGGTGCGGAACATCGACTGCGCCAGGCTCCCCGCCTCCCGCACCGTGTCCTGCAGCAGCGCTGCGTCGCGCGTCAGTGTCGTCGTGTCGGAAAAGTCAGCGTCCGCCAAGCGTCAGTCCCTCGATGCGCACCGTCGGCGCATTGATGCCGTAGCGGAACTCGAGATTGTTGGCCGGCTGCATCGACTTGAAGATCTCGAACAGATGGCCGGCGATCGTCACCTCGCTGACGGGATAGGTGAGCTCGCCGTTCTCGATCCAGAAGCCGGAGGCGCCGCGGCTGTAATCGCCGGTGACGCCGTTGACGCCCGAGCCGATCAGATCGGTGACGTAGAAACCTTGGCCGATGTCGGCGATCAGTTCGGCCGGGCTCAGCGTGCCGGCTTCGAGATGCAGATTATACGGCCCGGGCGAGGGCGAGGAGGAGACGCCGCGATGGGCGTGGCCTGTCGTGGTGAGACCGAGCTCGCGCGCGGTGGCGCAGTCGAGCAGCCAGGTCGTCAGCACGCCGTCGTCGACTAGCGCGGTCCGCTTCACCGCGACGCCTTCGGCGTCGAAGGTCTGCGAGCGCAGGCCGCGCTTGCGCAGGGGGTCGTCGATGATGCGGATGTTTTTCGAAAACAGCTGCTGGCCGAGCCTGTCCTTCAGGAAACTGGTCTTGCGCGCGATCGAGGCGCCGTTGATGGCGCCGACGAGATGGCCGACCAGCGAGCCGGCGACGCGCGGATCGAACACCACGGGCACCTTGCAGGTCTCGACCTTGCGCGGATTGTAGCGCGCCACGGTGCGCTCGCCGGCGGAGCGGCCAACGGCTTCCGGCGACAACAGATCGGCAGCGTGCGGCGCCGAGGTGAAATCGTAGTCGCGCTCCATGCTGGTGCCTTCGCCGACGATGGCGGTCGCCGAGATGCCCTGGCTGGAACGCAGGTAAGAGCCGTGGAAACCGGTCGAGGTGACGAGCACCATGCCGCCCATGCCGGCGGAGGCGGACGCGCCGCCGGATTTCGACACGCCCTTCACGGCAAGCGCGGCGGCCTCCGCTTCGAGCGCGCGGCGCTCGAGCTCTGATGTCGCGGGCACATTGGGATCGAGCAGGTCGAGCTCGGGGAAGTCACGCGCGAGCAACGCGGGATCGGCGAGGCCGACATATTTGTCATCAGGCGCGACACGCGCCATCGCCACCGCACGTTCCGCGAGCTTGGTGACGGCATCGCCGCTCGCGTCATTGGTCGAGACCACGGCCTGGCGCCGGCCGACCAGCACGCGCAGGCCGACATCGTCGCCCTCGGACCGCTCGGATTCCTCGACGCGGCCGTCGCGCACCTCGACGCCCTGCGAGACGCCGCGCACCGCGACCGCGTCGGCCGCATCCGCGCCGGCGCGCTTGGCCGCCTCGACCAAGCGTTGCGCCAGATCCGACAGCGCGGATTGGTCAAACAGGGCGCTGGTGGCTTTGGACTGAAGCGTCGAGCTTGCAGATGGTGAAGAGTTCACGAACGAAATCCTGTTGGGGCGCGCGGGAGGTTTCGGGGCGATCTTAGGCCCTGAACACCAGATGTGCCCAAATGGTGCGGACTTCAAGCATTTTCAGTCCGCAGAAGGCTCAGATTCGCGGCTTTCGCGCAACGTCTCGTCAATCATGCGCGCCAAGGTCTTGTCAATCATGGCGGACGGTGAGGTTGGATTAACCAGCCTTTTTAAGCGGTTTTCGGAAGCCGCCGCGCTAAGGTCCTCGCATCGACCGGGAACATAATCCTGGCGGGGAGAACGAAGGGCCGTGAGGCGTCAAACAGCAATATGCGGGGTCAACCCCGCCGGGTCGAGCCGCTCTCTGCGGCTCGACCCTCTTTCCCTTCCGGTCCGCTTCGACGCGCATGACCCGCGCGCCGACGGCTACACCAGGCAGATCGAGCTTCATCGCGAGCGTGTCGTGCTGCGCCGTGCCGTCCGCGGCATGCAGATGGCGATCAATGTCCGCGTCAGCGACTTCACCGGGCTCGCGCTGCGCGGCAATGACGAGGCGCAGACCCTCGTGCTCGTGCACCGCGATCCCTCGCTCTCCGTTCCGCTGCTGGTCAGCGCCGATGGCGACGAACTCAACGAGGCCTGGGCGATCTGGAGCGAGATCCTTGCGCTGCCGCAGCTCGACGAAGGCGCCCGCAAGCCGGCGCCGCGCCGCCGCCGCGCCAACGCGATCCGCGCGCGCCGTCCGAAATTCCTGATGCGCCGCCGCAGCGCCATGGCGCGCGAGCTGCCGGTTCATCGCGAGGAACGCGAGATCATCGCGCGCAACTAGGCGAGATGCCGTAGGGTGGGTTAGCCCCGTGATTGCGCGAAGCGCAATCACTCGGCGTAACCCACCTCTTTGCTTTCCGCACGGATAGAAGTCGGTGGGTTACGCCCTGCAGATGCGCTTCGCGCAGCTGCAGGGCTAACCCACCCTACGCATTTGCGTCAGGCCGCGCGCATCACTGCGTCCGCGAGCAATCCCGCAAACAGCAGCGCTCCCGCATGCTTGTTCGAATAGAACAGGCGCTTGCACAGTTCCGGATCGTCGATCCGAAGCCGTCGGATCTGCGAGGCCAGATGCACGGCGAAGGCCGCAAGGCCAAGCCAAGCCGGCCAGCGCACATCGCCTGACGCCAGCGCAACGCCGATCAGCACCACCGCAAGTCCATAAAACAGGATCAACGCCTGGTGCGTATGCGCACCAAACAGGCGCGCGGTGGATTTGACGCCGATCAGTGCGTCGTCCTCGGAGTCCTGATGCGCATAGATGGTGTCATAGCCGATCACCCAGGCGATCGACCCCGCATAGAGCACCAACGCGGTGATATCGATGCGTCCGAAGATGACGGCGAATCCCATCAACGCGCCCCACGAGAAGGCAAGACCGAGGAAGACCTGCGGCCACCAGGTGACGCGCTTCATGAAAGGATAGATGGCGACGATCACGAGCGAGGCGATGCCGGTCGCCACCGCAAAGCGGTTGAACTGGAGCAGCACTGCAAGGCCGATCAGCGCTTGCGCGATCATGAAGACCAGCGCCTGCTTTACGGTGATCTGCCCCGCGGGCAGCGGCCGTGAGCGGGTGCGCTCGACCTTGGCATCCAGGTCGCGGTCGGTGATGTCGTTCCAGGTGCAGCCCGCCCCGCGCATCACGAAGGCGCCGACGAAGAACAGGACGATGGTGAGCGGCAGGGAACGGATATCGTGCGCCATTGCGCTGGCGAGCGCCGCCGACCACCAGCACGGCATCAACAGCAGCCAGGATCCGATCGGACGATCGAAGCGGGACACGCGCAAGTAAGGCCGTGCCCATTGCGGCGCGAGCGTATCGACCCAGTTGCCGGTGGAATCGGCAACGCGGGCGGATGTGTCGCTCATCGCGTGAGGACGTTGCCGTTGAGCGTGTCGAAGGTGCTGCCGCCCTTCTTGCTGGCATTGGCCTCCGGCGCCGCGCCCGAACCCACCACCTCGCTCAGCGACGGACCGGCCGGACCGCGCTGCCCGTTCGCCATCTGCTGTGCGACGTTGCAGACCTTGGTCTGCATCGACTCGGTGTTCTTGTGACCTTCCTTCATCTGCGCGGCGACGGTCGGCGGGATCCCGCATTTGGCGGCATGGGCCTCGACATACTTGATCATCTTGAGCTCGGCCTGGCCGAAGCCCCTGATCAATTTGCAGGCCTCGTCAGGCGGGGCGTGGCGATCGCTCGCGGCCTTGATCATCTTGCCGCGCTTCTCGGCGTCCTCGCGCAGCGGGATGAACGCCTTCATGCAATCCTCGCCGGGACCGGCCTGGGTCGGCGGAGCCGCGCTGAAGGCGCCTGCGCCACCGATCGGAGCTGCACCATTGACCGGGAACGAAGCCTGCGGCGCGCCGACGGAGGCGACCGGCGCCTGGCCGTTCACGGGCGGAAATGCGGAACTGGTTGCGGCCTGGTTCGGCAGCGGCGCCGGGAATCCCTGGGCGTAAGCGCCCGCGGCGCCCATGACGACCATGGCGGCAGTAATCGGAACCATCAAACGACGGATCATCAAAAGTGTCTCTCCGGCAGGAGCTACGGGTTCAGGCGTCTTCCCAATTGAAGCGAACCAGCGTGCTGGCGTTTCTACGATTCCCGCCGGCACTTAACAACCCGTCGAATAGGGCAAGAGCGCGGCGTGCCGACACACCGATCCGGCGATATTTACCCCCCAAACTACCGCTTTCGGTTAAGAACGGCGACAAATCGGACCTGAAAGATGCCCTCCCACGATTTTCGCGCCCCCCGCCTGTTCGTTGAGGCCCCCCTGGCCCAGGACGCCAGGATTCCGCTCGACCGCGACCAGAGCAATTATCTCGGCAATGTGCTGCGGCTTGCCGCTGGAGCCGAGGTTTTGGCCTTCAACGGCCGCGATGGCGAATGGCAGGCCGCGATCGAGGGCCGCAAGCGGCCCGATAGCCTTGTGATCCTCCAGCAGGTCCGTCCCCAGGACCGGCTGCCCGACCTCGCCTATGTCTTCGCCCCGCTCAAGCACGCCCGGCTCGACTACATGGTCCAGAAGGCCATCGAAATGGGCGCCGCCAAGCTGCAGCCCGTCCTGACCCGGTTCACCCAAGCATCCCGGGTCAACACCGAGCGGATGCGCGCCAACGTCGTCGAGGCCGCGGAACAATGCGGCATTTTGAGCATCGCCGCGGTTGCCGAACCGGTGCCGCTGGAGCGGTATCTCAGTCAGCGCTCCACGCATCGCCTGCTCATCTTCTGCGACGAGGCGGCGGAGGTCCAAAGCCCCATCCAAAGCCTGCAAGGCGCCAGCGCGGCCGGCCAAGGTATCGACGTGCTGATCGGCCCGGAAGGCGGCTTTGCCGAGGAAGAGCGCGCCCTGCTGCTGCGGCAGCCGAACATCATGCGGCTGGCCCTGGGCCCGCGGATCATGCGGGCCGACACCGCCGCCGTCGCCGCGCTTGCCCTGGTCCAGGCCGTGCTGGGCGATTGGGGCGGCGGAAGCGGTTAGCTGGTCGCGCCTGGCGAACCGTCAGCGCATCTAGCTGCGCTCGCGCAGCGATCGATGCAGGGTCTCGGACGGCAACTCTCCGAACGCCGCCCGATAGCTCGCCGCGAACTCGCTCAAATGCCAGAAGCCATGCGCGATGGCGCAGGCCTTGACGCTGCGCCGTGCCGGGCCGGTGCGCAGCTGCCGGCGCACCGACCAGAGGCGCAAGACCCTGGAATAGCGATGCGGGCTCATGCCGCAGATGGCCTGGGTCGCACTCTGAAGAGTCCGGACCGACACGCCCACACGCTCCGCCATTTCGGTGGTCTTGTGCCAGATCGTCAGATCGTGCCGGATCAAGCTTTCCATCTCGGCGACGATCCGCAGATAAGTCGAGGTCGTCGCGTGCGTAGAACGGCTGTCTATGCTCATTGCGATGGTGGCGTCCATCACGCTGAGCAACGATCGTTCGACAGAGGCTCGCGACGCCGGCTCGTTCAGGACGTCCGGATCGTTGGCTGCAGTTTCAAGCGTCGTGGAAATCCGGCCGCGCAGGGCGGCAAGCATGTCCGATGCCGGGCTCAGCAAATGATAGCCATCCAGGCGAGACCATGGCTCGCATGCGGGCGGCGTGAAGTAGATGACACCGATCAGACGGCCGACCGGTTCATGGACAAGGCAGTCGGATGCACCCTTCAGAACGACGATGGAGCTGCCGATTGACTGCCCATTGATCCGCGTCGAGGTCACATGATCCATCGGCACCACCACGGCCGCGGCATGTGCCAGATGGTACCCTCTGACAATCCGCGGGAAGGTCTTCACCAGCGACAGGCTCAGATTCGGCAGGCCGAGGCGCGCACGCATGATCGCCGTCGAGCCCGAAGACAACGGCATGCTCGACGCGCCGGCATATTTCTCACTGTCGCCGAAATGATCGATGTCGTAGGTTTGCAACTCGAGCGCCGAGGACGGCTTGAGATCCTGGAACGACAACAGGCGTTCCGCCGCACTCTTGTTCGCTCCATCGCGGGCGATGTCGAGAAGGCTTTGATCCATATCCCGTCGCTTACTTCGCTTCCTTTGCCGCGACCGCGAATTTGGCGGCGCTCAGATCATCCGGTCCGCTGATGCCGGCGCGCTTGAGATCGCGAAGCAATTTCGTCAGCAGCAGCATGTTGGTCTTCTGCAGTTCGTGATTGTTGCCGAACCTGAATGCGTTCTGCTCGGTCACGATCAGTCCGGCCTTGGTCTCGGCGAGAATCTTCCGCCGCTTCAGTCCCGCCACGCGACGGCGAACCGTCTCCAGCGGCAGGCTGAGGAAACGAGAGAGCGCCGCGCGCGACACGCCCTGCTTGATCGCGTCAGGCTCGACGGCGTGAATGCTCGAAAACTTCTCGTCCAGCGCCGGATCGTTCATCACATTGATGACGTTCGCATTGAGAATCGCATGAACGATCAGAAGGTCCATCGGATCGAATTCTTCGTAGTTCCGGAACATCTCGCTGATCGAAAACAGCATGTAGGCCAGCGTGTGCCGCGAGACCGTCCGGATGACATCAGAAGCAGTACGCATGAATCGGCAACCAGCATTGATCTTGTAAACGAAGGCAGCAGCGAACGTACCATTGAGCGTACCCAAATTGAGTATGTGACAACTTGCCAAGCAGTCTCAATCTCTCACTGTGACTCACTGTGCGGGGGGACGCGCGGGTCGGACGATGTCCCGTCGACATCGCGGCTGCGAAGCGATCGTCAGGTCGGCGGCTGCCGTGACTTCGATGCACGACAGCGCTCTTTCGATGCTGCCTGCTCCGTTCAGCCGACGGGACGAATGGCCATGCACGATGATGTTTGCGAGCGCCAGGCATCAGGTCTGATCAAAGCTTTCCGCGGCATCGCGGACCCGCGCAAGCGGCAGAGAATTCTCGATCTGGCAGAGCAACTCGCCAATGACCCGCCGTCGGACACCGCAGAAGCTGGCGTGCAAGAAGCACCGAATTGAGTGAAGCAAGGCAGCTCCGGCAGGTTTGACGACGCCGCGGAAACCGGCATATAGGTATAATGTTACTTTTATCGCGAGCGTCTTCCGGTTTGGAGAGCCGTGCAGGGGATCCAGGCGAGACCGGCTGCGCGGCTCCAAAGTCGTTAAGCGATTGATCCTTTGGAGGTCGAAACCGTTTTCCGGCCATGCTAAGGGCTGCGCCAATATCGGTGCCTGCCTTTGACGCCTCCCCTTGCCTCCCTTGCCTGCCCGGTTCTTCCGGGACGATGGACCCCGAGATGACCGCGACTGCCACCTCAAATGCTGCCGGCTCCGCCGCCTGGGCGGACACGCTGCTGTTGTCCTTCGCGCAGGCCGGCTATGTCAGGGCCGAGCCCGCCATTCTGCAGCCGGCCGAACCGTTCCTGGACCTGTCGGGCGAGGACATCCGCAAAAGCCTCTATCTGACCACGGACCTGTCCGGCGAAGAGCTTTGCCTGCGTCCCGACCTGACGATCCCCGTGGCGCGCGATTACCTCGCATCCAGCCGCGCCGGCCAGCCGGCCGGGTTCAGCTATCTGGGTCCCGTGTTCCGCTATCGCAGCGGACAGGCCAGTGAATTCCTTCAGGCCGGAATCGAGTCGTTCGGCCGCCAGGACCGCGCTGCCGCCGATGCCGAGACGCTGGCGCTGGCGCTGGAGGCGACCGCCGCTTTCGGCGTGCGCGACATCGAGGTTCGTACCGGCGACGTCGCGCTGTTCAACGCGCTGCTCGACGCGCTCAATCTCTATCCGGTCTGGCGCCGCCGCCTGGTCAAGGACTTCAACCGCAAGATCAGCCTCGAGCAGGATCTGGAGCGGCTGGCGGCCGAGACCACCGCCACCCGCAGCGAATATGAGGGCGTGCTGGCGGCACTGGCCGGCTCAGACCGCAAGGCCGCGCTGGCCTTCGTCACCGACCTGATGTCGATTGCCGGCACCACCAATGTCGGCGGCCGCACCACGGCCGAGATCGCCGACCGCTTCCTCGAGCAATCGACCTTGAAGAGCGGCAAGCTGCCGCGCGATGCGATCACTGTCCTGAAGCGCTTTCTGTCGATCTCGGGCAATCCGGACGAGGCGGTCGCCGCGCTGCGCGCGCTCACCGCCGAGGCAAGGCTCGATCTGAATGGCGCGATCGACCAGCTCGAGAGCCGGGTCGGCTTCATGGCCGCGCGCGGCATCGACGTGAAGAGCACGCGCTTCTCGACTGCGTTCGGGCGCGGCCTCGACTACTACACCGGGTTTGAATTCGAGCTGCATCACAGGGGTAACGGCGCCGAGCCGCTGGTTGCCGGTGGTCGCTATGATGGACTGATGACCCAGCTCGGAGCCGCCGCTCCCATACCGGCGGTCGGCTTCTCGGTCTGGGTGGATGCGCTGACGAGTATCGGCCGCAAGGTGGGAGCTTAAGCCATGAGCGCGCCATTCGTCCTGGCCGTTCCCTCCAAGGGCCGCCTTCAGGAAAATGCCGAAGCCTTCTTCGCCCGCGCCGGGCTCAAGCTGTCCAAGGCCGGCGGCGCCCGCGACTATCGCGGCACCATCGCGGGCCTCGACAATGTCGAGGTCGCCTATCTCTCGGCGAGCGAGATCGCCGCGCAATTGTCGCGCGGCTACGCGCATTTCGGCGTCACCGGCGAAGACCTGGTGCGCGAGAACATCGCGGACGCGGACAAGCGCGTGTCGCTGATCGACGGGCTGGGCTTCGGCCATGCCGACGTCGTAGTCGCGGTGCCGCAGGCCTGGATCGACGTCCGCACCATGGCCGATCTCGACGACGTCGCCACCGGCTTTCGCGAGCAGCATCACATGCGGATGCGGGTCGCGACCAAGTTCATCAATCTCACCCGCGCGTTCTTCTCGCAGCGCGGCATCAGCGATTACCGCATCGTCGAAAGCGCGGGCGCGACCGAGGGCGCGCCGGCGGCCGGCAGCGCCGAGCTGATCGTCGACATCACCACGACGGGCGCGACGCTCGCCGCCAACGGCCTGCGGGTGCTCGACGACGGCGTGATCCTGCGCAGCCAGGCCAATCTGGTCGCCTCGAAAGATGCCGACTGGTCGCCGCAAGCCCGCGAGACCGCACGAATCATCCTCGACCACATCGCGGCCCGGGCCCGCGCCAACAAATACCGCGAGGTCCGGACCCGCTTCCGGCAATGCGACGCCGCCCTGCTCGGCGAAGCCCACAGCCGCTTCGGCGTCGAGGCTCCGTTCGGCGGGCCGACCTCGTCGGGCATGCTCACGCTGCACTGCCCACCCGGGCAGCTCTATGCGCTGGCGAGCTTCCTGCGCGAACATGGCGCCGAAACCGTCTCGGTGGTCTCGCTCGACTACGTGTTCGACCGGGAGAACCCGCTGTTCGCCAAGCTCGAAGCGTTCCTGCGGCAGTGAGCCCAAAGTCTATTGAGCAGCTCCGTTCAGCGTAGCGACAGCAGGCTGCAGCTACCATATGCTGCCCCGATGACCTTGAACGCGCTCTGGAACCTTGATCGATGACGCTGGGCTCTGACGTTTCCGCCCTGACGACCACCGCAGTGAATGCCGCCGCGAAGGGGCTGTCGATTGTCGTCCCCGTCTATAACGAGGCGGCGGGCCTTGCCGCCCTGCACCAGCGTATCTGCGATCTCGCCAAGACCTTGCGGCAACGCTACCGCCTGTCCTGCGAGGTCGTCTATGTCGACGACGGCAGCAAGGACAGCACGCTGTCGATCGCACGCTCGCTGCCGGCCGACGCGATCGACGTCCAGGTGGTGTCGCTGTCGCGCAATTTCGGCAAGGAGGCGGCGCTGATGGCCGGCCTCGACCATGCCCGGCTCGGCGCCGTCATGTTCATGGACGGCGACGGACAGCATCCGCCTGATCTGATCGAGCAATTGGTGCAGCACTGGATCGATGACGGCTATGACGTCGTCTATACCGCCAAGGCGCATCGCGACAACGAGCCCTTCCTGCGCCGCCTCGCCGTGCACGGCTTCTACGCGCTGATCAATTGGGGCGCACGCCAGAAGATTCCGGAGGACGCCGGCGACTTCCGCCTGCTGTCGCCACGCGCGGTCACCGCGCTTCGGCAGCTGCCGGAGCGCAACCGCTTCTTCAAGGGGCTGGCCAGCTGGATCGGCTTCCGCCAGATTCGCGTCGATTACGAGCCTGCGGCGCGCGCCCATGGCGTCACCACCTTCAACGCCGCCCGCCTGCTCGGCCTGTCGATCGAGGGCCTGACCTCGTTCTCGGTGGCGCCGCTGCGCTTTGCCAGCCTGCTCGGCGTCGCGCTTGCCGGCGTCGCCTTCCTGTTCGGCCTCTCGATCCTCTGGGAGGTGTTCACGACGGGCAAGCAGGTGCCGGGCTATCCCTCGCTCGTGGTCGGCCTGATGACGATCGGCGGCGTGCAGCTGATCATGATCGGCATCGTCGGTGAATATATCGGCAAGATCCTCTCCGAGCTGAAGGCGCGTCCGATCTACTTCGTCGCCGAGCACAGCGAGAGGCATTTCGAGGCCGGCAAGGCCCAGGGCACTTCAAGTCAGGGCACTTCAGGTCAGGATACTTCAAGTCAGGCCGCATCCGACAGGACCGCGGCCGAATGAGCACGGCCGCGCGCCTGCGGCATGTCTGGCTCTGCGCCGACGATTACGGCATCAGCCCTGGCGTCAACCGTGCCATTCGCGACCTGATCGAGCGGGGCCGCCTCAACGCCACCTCGGTGATGATGGTAGGCCCCGCCATCGATCAGAGCGAGGTTGCGGCGCTTTCTGCCGCCGCGAAAGCAAGCCCGCGCTGCGCGATCGGACTGCACGTGACGCTCTCGGCGCCGTTCCGGCCCCTCACCATGCATTTCCGCCCGCTCGACGGCGACATGTTCATGGCTTTTCCCAAACTGCTGCGCGCCGGACTGATGCGCCGGCTCGACAGCGAGTTCTTCCGCAACGAAGTGAGAGCGCAGCTTCTGGCGTTCGCGGAAGCCTTTGGCCGCCCGCCCGACTTCGTCGACGGGCATCAGCACGTGCAGCTGTTTCCGCAGGTGCGCGACGGCTTTGTCGAGGCAGTCCGCGAGATCGCGCCAAAGGCCTGGGTGCGCCAGGGCGGGCGTGATTTGCCGCTGGCGAAGCGGCTGTCCTCTCCGAAAGCCCTGGTGCTCGATGTGCTCAGCGCACAATTCCGACGCCGTGCGGGCAGCGCCGGTCTTGCATTCAATCCCGCCTTTGCCGGCGCCTATGATTTCACCGGCGTGGCCGATTTCGGCGAGCTGATGCGGCAATTCCTCGATGGCCTGCCCGAAGGCGGCCTCGTGATGTGCCATCCCGGCTTCGTCGACGAGGTTCTCACCGGCCTCGATCCGATGACTGACGTCAGGGAGCGCGAACACGCCTATCTCGCGGGCGATGCGTTCGCGCGCCTGTTGGCGGATAGCAATGTGACACTGGGATGACCGGCGAAAAGCGCGCCAGAGGCAGTCTGTCGCATACCGAAATTTAATCCGGCCGGCACTGTTGGGGCCATAATGGAACCCTACATCTCCTCCGCGCTTGGTTTTGCGCGAAGGAGACAGATCATGACGCCGCAGGAACGCCAGCTCGTCGACGACCTTTTCGACCGGCTTTCAAAGCTGGAAAATGCACCGCGCGATCCCGATGCGGTCGCCGCGATCTCCGACGGTCTGCGCAAGGCGCCCGGCGCCGTTTATGCGCTGGTGCAGACCACGCTGTTGCAGGACGAAGCGCTCAAGCGCGCCCATCATCGCATCCAGGAGCTGGAAGCGGCCCAAGCGCCCGCGCAGCAGCAGTCCGGCGGTTTTCTCGACACCATGCGCGACACGCTGTTTGGCACGAGCCAATCGCGCGGCTCGGTTCCGAACGTGCCGCCGCGTGACTCCCGGCCGGTCTGGAACAGCGGTCAGGCGATGCAGCAGGGTCAGCCCGGCTATGGCCAGCCGCCTTATGGTCAGGCCTATGGACAAGGCCAGGGATATGGACAGAGCTACGGCGCGCCGCCGATCGGCGGCGGCGGCTCGTTCCTGGGCACGGCGGCGGCAGCCGCGGCCGGCGTGGTCGGCGGCTCGCTGCTGCTCTCCAGCATACGCGGCATGATGGGCGGCGGATCGCATCAGGCCTTTGGTGACACCACCATCATCGAGGAGCGTGGTGGCGGCGGCCCATGGGGCGGCAGCGGCGACCAGTCCGGCGGCTCGCTCGCGCGCGATGCCGGCCTCGATGACATCGGATCGAACCGGGATTCGCGGCAAGGCTTCTTCGACCAGGCCTCGAACGATCGGGATAACGACGATCCGGGCTATGACAACAACGACAATGTGGACACGGCCGACGACAGCGACTTCGGCGGCGGAGACGACGGCGGCAGCGATTACGCCTAGGCCATTCGACCGACAGATGTGGAACGGCCGCCTCCGGGCGGCCGACTTCTTTTCAAGAACAGCTCAACGCGCGCTGCTCTGCACCATAGGCCAAGAGGCCGTTCGATATAATATGACTAGTGCTGCAGAGCGAAAACCTCCTCCGACACACGCTGCCGTAGACTCCCGGATTTCCAAATTTGGACATGGGTGTTCAACTGGAAGAACACGTTGCTTATGCCACACGTCGTGGCTGCCTCTCTTGGCACAGTCGGGGGTTTAAGAATGAGTCCACTTCAGCAGCGCATTGCGACCTTGAGCGACGTCGCAACACATCTCATCACCGAATTGTACGAGTTGGAGGGACTGCACGAGCGCCTCAGGAAGGCAGAGCTGTCGCTGCGGCGGCGGCTGAACCGCTCGCCTCGCGCACCGCATTCGGCTTCATCGACCCCTCGTCGTCGGTCCGCTGTCCCTCGTCTCGTGTCGAGGCACCGGACATAGACCATTCAGGCAGGCGTTCGGCGGCGGCAGCGTCCCCTTCGCTGCCGCGCATTTCGCGCCGACGCGGCACGCGGATTGATCGCCCCATCGAGCGCATGACGCTTCACATCACCACGACCTTGGTGCCGACATTGACGCGGCCATAGAGGTCGATGACATCCTCGTTGCGCATGCGGATGCAGCCGGAGGAGACGTTGGTGCCGATGGTCCAGGGCTCGTTGGAGCCGTGGATGCGATAGAGCGTCGAGCCGAGATACATCGCGCGGGCACCGAGCGGATTTTCCGGGCCGCCTTCCATGTGCCTGGGCAGATCGGGACGGCGGGCGAGCATTTCCGCCGGCGGCGTCCAGTCCGGCCATTCGCGCTTGGCGGTGATCGATTTCACGCCGGTCCAGGTGAAGCCCTCGCGTCCGACGCCGATGCCGTAGCGCAGCGCCCGGCCGTTGCCCTCGACGAGGTAAAGGAACTTGTTGTTGGAATCGACCACGATGGTGCCGGCGCTTTCCTTGCCGCTATAGTCGACCAGCTGTTTCTCGAATTTCGGATCGAACGGACGCTGCCGCGGATCGATCGCTTCCTGCTGGTAGCTTGGGCCTTGCTGATAACCGCCTTGTTGATATCCGCCTTGCATCTGCGGGTCGCCGACCGGCGGCAGGCGACGCGGATCGTTGTAGGCGGGCTGCTGCTGATAGATCGGCTGCTCCGGCGCATAGGCCGGGCCGCGGCCGGGCCCGTCGCCGAACAGGAACTCGATGAAGCCGCCGCCCATATTGGCGTTGGAGGCGACGCGCACCGGCGCCGGGGCGACACGCGGCCGGTAGAGCACCGCGGGCGGATCGTTCGGCGCGCTATTGTCGAAGGCGCTGGCGCCGGTGGCGCCGACGATGAAGGCGCATGCGCTGCCGAGCAGCGCGACAGACGTTTTCTTGAACATCGACGTACTCTGTACTGTTTCGTCTAGTTGCATTCGCCGCCGAACGCGCTGGCTGATCGCGTCCTCGACGTGGTCAATAAAGAGCAAACTCGGTTTCGTTTGGTAAACAGAACGGGCGTTTCGATTCACCACGTTGCGAGCAACGCTGCAATTTCCCGATCAGCGTTTATTTTCGATGAAAGGCAAAGCCTCATGGTTAATCGTGCGTTTGCGTGCCGTCGCGCGCGGCTGCACAACAGTTCCTGGTGTGAACCTCGTGTTAAATCGCTTCTGTTTACAAAGACGCGTGAGTGAGGTGGGGGGAGTATCCTGATGGCTGTTCACCGCAAGCGTTTTCGTGTCGAGGATCTCGCCGGTGGCGAGATGCCGATTCTGGACATGACTGAAGAGGCAGGCCCGATGCATAGCGAAATCATGGCGGAGCTGCGCGCGATCCGCGCACAGATGGCGCGAGGCGGCCACGTCGCACAGCCGCAGAGCGACACCGTCGTGGCGCACGAAGTTGCCGAAACGCGCGCGCTGCTGGAGACCTACCGCGCCCAGATCGAGCAGTGCGAGAAGCTGAAAGTCGAGCTCGACCTCATCCACGATGCCATCGACCGTACCAAGCGCGAGATCGCGACCTTGCACGGCAAGAGCTTCGACGGCGGCGAGATGGCCAAGGTCAACGGCGAGCTCGGCGCGGTGGTCGGCGGCACCGAACAGGCGACCCAGCAGATCCTCGAAGCCGCGGAGTCGATCGACCAGGCGGCGAGCGCGATGTCCAAGGTGGACTCGATCGATCAGCAGAAGCGGCTCGCCGACGACATCCAGGAACGCGTCATCTCGATCTTCGAGGCCTGCAACTTCCAGGATCTGACCGGCCAGCGCATCAGCAAGGTCATGAGCACGATGAAGTTCATCGAGCAGCACATCAACGCGATGATGGAGATCTGGGGTGGCGTTGACGCCATCAAGGCCCACGTGCCCGCCCCTGTCGACAACCGCAGCGAGGACGAAAAGCTGCTCAACGGCCCGAAGCTCGCCGGCGACGTCGGCCACGCCTCGCAGGACGACATCGACGCGCTGTTCGACTAAGAGCAAAGCGGGATAGAGACAGCAAAACGCCGGCCCGAGGGCCGGCGTTTTTTGTTTCGGGGTCATTCCCTCTGTTGTCATCGCCCGGCCTCGACCGGGCGATCCAGTATTCCAGAGGCAGCAATGATTGAGCCGAGAGGCCGCGGCGTACTGGATGCCCCGGTCGAGCCGGGGCATGACGGAGTAGAGAGACTACGCCCGCGGCGCGCAGCGGACGTAGACCATGTTGCCGTAGCGGGTGGCGGCATCCTTGTCGACGAAGCGGGTGATCATGACGCGGCCGTCGAAGGAGACGATCTCGCGGTCCTGCTCGCCCGGCGTCGGGCCGGATGGGCCGATATAGTTCTTGCCGCTCGGCGAGCCCTTCAGCCGCAGTTCCTGCGGCGTGGCCTGGTCGGCCAGATGCATGATCACCCCGCCGGAGGAGCCGGCGCCGATGACGTAGGGGTTCTTGCACTGGGCCCGCGCGGCCGCCTCGGTGCGGGCGCGGTCGGCCGGGTTCTGGAACGAGGCGAGGCCCCAGCGGCCGACGATCTCGTCGGCGCGGATCGAGGCCGGCATTTCCGGCGCGACGCCGGGCTCGGCCTCGGGCGCCGGCTGGGACGAGAAGGACGGCAGGCTCATGCCGCCGCCGCAGGCCCCCAGCAGCAGCGCCAGGCAAGAGGCCGCCGCCAGATTGGCAAGCGTGCGCGCGTGAGCTGAACTGATCATGGCATTCCCCCGAACAAGACCATGGCCGCATCCCTCCCGCAGCCAAGCGCAAAACCGCAGCCAGGGCAATGACGTCCTAAGATACGCCTCTGCCCCAAACGAGTTTCCAGTGCCACCATCCTATATCCGCCTCACCAATCGCTTAACCACCTTTGCTTGACAGGATCACAGCCAAGCCATATCCCCTGCGCCCTATTAGCACTCGGAAAGACCGATTGCTAAGCGCGCCGCTCGCCCCTCGCAAGAGGGAGAACGGCAGCGCCGCCCCCACTCACTTCCGCTGCTTATCGAAAAGCGAGCCTCCAAAGGGAAACGTCATGGCTAAGTCCAAATTTCGTCCGCTGCATGACCGTGTCGTGGTCAAACGTATCGACGCCGAGGAAAAGACCAAGGGCGGCATCATCATCCCCGACACCGCCAAGGAAAAGCCGTCCCAGGGCGAAGTCGTCGCCGTCGGGCCCGGCGGCCGTGACGAGGCGGGCAAGCTGATCCCGATCGACCTCAAGGTCGGCGACCGCGTGCTGTTCGGCAAGTGGTCGGGCACCGAGGTCAAGATCGACAACGAGGAGCTCCTGATCATGAAGGAGTCGGACATCATGGGCGTGATGGCCTAGAGCCATCCGTCTGAACGGCCGCTGAATATCTCATCGTCATGCCCGGGCAGAAGCGCGAAGCGCGTCTTCGCGCTAGATGACCCGGGCATCCATCATTCTTCGCAGTGAGATGGATTGCCGGGGCAAGCCCGGCAATGACGAACGGAGTGCGACAGACACATCACGGATTAAGAAGGATTGCAGACAATGGCTGCCAAGGACGTCAAGTTTTCCGGAGACGCGCGCGATCGCATGCTGCGCGGCGTCGACATTCTCGCCAACGCTGTCAAGGTGACGCTCGGCCCCAAGGGCCGCAACGTCGTCATCGAGAAGAGCTTCGGTGCGCCGCGCATCACCAAGGACGGCGTCACCGTCGCCAAGGAGATCGAGCTCGAGGACAAGTTCGAGAACATGGGCGCCCAGATGGTGCGTGAGGTCGCCTCCAAGACCAACGACCTCGCCGGCGACGGCACCACCACCGCGACCGTGCTGGCCCAGGCCATCGTGCGCGAAGGCGCCAAGGCGGTCGCCGCCGGCATGAATCCGATGGACCTCAAGCGCGGCATCGACACCGCGGTCCATGCCGTCGTCAAGGACATCGAGAAGCGCGCCAAGCCCGTCGCCGCCTCCTCCGAGGTCGCCCAGGTCGGCACCATCTCGGCCAACGGCGATTCGGCCATCGGCAAGATGATCGCGCAGGCGATGCAGAAGGTCGGCAACGAGGGCGTCATCACCGTCGAGGAAAACAAGTCGCTCGACACCGAAGTCGACATCGTCGAGGGCATGAAGTTCGATCGCGGCTATCTCAGCCCGTACTTCGTCACCAACCCCGAGAAGATGACCGCCGAGCTCGAGGACGCCTACATCCTCCTGCACGAGAAGAAGCTCTCCGGCCTGCAGGCCATGCTGCCGGTGCTCGAAGCCGTGGTGCAGTCGGGCAAGCCGCTCGTCATCATCGCCGAGGACGTCGAGGGCGAGGCGCTGGCGACCCTGGTCGTCAACCGCCTGCGTGGCGGCCTCAAGGTCGCCGCCGTCAAGGCGCCCGGCTTCGGTGACCGCCGCAAGGCCATGCTGGAAGACCTCGCCATCCTCACCGGTGGCCAGCTGATCTCCGAGGACCTCGGCATGAAGCTCGAGAACGTCACGGTGAAGATGCTCGGCCGCGCCGGCAAGGTCGTGATCGACAAGGAGAACACCACGATCGTCAAGGGCGCCGGCAAGAAGCCGGACATCGAGGCTCGCGTCGGCCAGATCAAGGCCCAGATCGAGGAGACCACCTCGGACTACGACCGTGAGAAGCTGCAGGAGCGCCTGGCCAAGCTCGCCGGCGGCGTCGCGGTGATCCGCGTCGGCGGCGCCACCGAGATCGAGGTCAAGGAGAAGAAGGACCGCGTCGAGGACGCGCTCAACGCCACCCGCGCCGCGGTGCAGGAAGGCATCGTCCCCGGCGGCGGCGTGACCTTGCTGCGCGCCAAGAAGGCGGTCGGCCGTCTCACCAACGCCAATGCCGACGTGCAGGCCGGCATCAATATCGTGCTGAAGGCGCTGGAAGCTCCGATCCGCCAGATCTCGGAGAATGCCGGCGTCGAGGGCTCGATCGTGGTCGGCAAGATCCTGGAAAACAAGTCCGAGACCTTCGGCTTCGACGCCCAGACCGAGGACTATGTCGACATGATCGAGAAAGGCATCATCGATCCCGCCAAGGTGGTGCGCACCGCGCTGCAGGACGCCTCCTCCGTGGCCGGCCTGCTGGTGACCACCGAAGCCATGGTCGCCGAGACGCCGAAGAAGGAAGCCGCGCCCGCCATGCCGGCCGGCGGCGGCATGGGCGGTTTCTAAAGCCCGTCCTTCCCGCGGATATGATTGCGAAGGCCGCCTCCGGGCGGCCTTCTTTTTTGCCCACCCTGGCCTGCGCTTCAACCGGCGGACAAAACCCACTACGGTGGCGCGCCGATTCTGATTTGAGGATTTCGTCAATGCGCGCGCTTTTTCCGACGGCTCTCTTGGCGAGCCTGCTCGTCATGTCTCCGGGACTCGTATCAGCCCAGATGAAGCTGTCGCCGAAGGCCGCGGCGCCCGGCGGCACCGAGACGCGCTATTTCACCTCGATCGACGGGCTGATGGACGGCAACGCCGACGTCATCCTGAAGGAGACGCGGCAGGGCAAGACGGTCACCGCGGCCGTGCTCGACGTTTGCTATCCCGTGGCGAAAAATTCCGATCGCAAGGACCGCTTCGTCGTCAATCTCCAGGTCTCCGGCCAGACCTTGACCGGCACGACCACGAGCCTCGGCGCCAAGGCGCCCGTCACGGTCAAGCTCACGCGCAAGCCCACCGGCGACACCTTTGAGTTCCGCGGCCAGATCGGCATCGGCCAGGCCGTGACCGAAGTGACCTCGCCCGACAATTCCGATCTCAGCGAGAAGGAGTTTCTGGACAACCAGACCACCGACGACGGCATCACGCCCCAGCCGAAGGACTTTACCGAAGTCTCGCCGGAGGCGATCGCGGTCAAGGTCAAGCTCGATGCCGCGACCGACTTCCTGAAGAGCCTCAAGGGCCAGGACGTCGAGGTGACGCTGGCAAGCCTGACGGTCGGCTGTGACGCGCTGCGCGCCGGCGAGCAGACCATCAACATGTCGGTCGATCCGGAGCGTGCGGCCGCGCTGCTGGCAAAATTCAAGACGATGCCGGGCGTCACCACCGCCGGCTGGACCGCGGGACTGGTGGAAATGGATCGCACCATCCGCATTGGCGCCGCCGACTGGCGCGAGGGCGACAAGATCAACCGCGACAAGCTCGCAGGCGCAATCGCCGGCGTGCTGAGCAAGACGCTGGCGGCCAAGCCGGTCTCGCAGAGCTTCAACGCCGCCACCGGCAAGCTCAAGCTGGTGTTCAAGCGACCGAATCAGGACTTCCCGGCTCTCGAGCTCACCGACACGATCGAGGTCTCAGCCCTTGTCTCCGCCGACAAGCCGGGGACATCGGACAAGCTGATCGTCTGGATCGGCAGCCCCTCGACCACGACATCAGACGAAAGCAGCGGCGCCAAGCTCAACCTCTCGGATGAAGCGACGGCCGATGAGGAAGGCGACCAGCCCGACGACAACGGCTCGATCGAAGCGCTCGCCAAGGAGCTGAAAGGCCAGCGCTGGGACGCAGACAAGTCGGTGTGGAAGTGACGCGCACACCAACTCTCGGTCATCGCCCGGCTTGACCGGGCGATCTAGTACTCCGAGACAGCCGTGTTGAATCGATAAGCCGCGGCGTACTGGGTACCCCGGTCAAGCCGGGGTACGACAGCGAACAACCTAATTCCCGTTCTCGCGAAACCGCAGCGTCTTCGGGCCGATCAGCGTGAGCATGTCGCCCTGGCGTTTCCAGGTTTCGACCGCGGCGAGCGCGGCGATGAGTTCGTCATCGGCCTGAGCTTTGGCCGGCGGACAGGAACGATCCTGGATCTGGCCGGGGACGAAGATCACGGTATTGCCGGCCACCGAGAACTGGCCCTTGCCGCCCTTGCACCAGAGCTCGAGCACCACCTCGCCATTGTCGCCGATCTCGATGTTCGGAATCCGCTTCGAGCCGGGCTGCGGCACGGCCTCCAGCGTCATCTCGGCGCCGAAGGGAAAGCCCTCTTCCGAATGTGCGCCGACGGACATCACAAGCAACGCAGCCGCACCACCCATTATCCGCTTCAACAACACCATAAGACCTCTCGACCACGCCGATTTGCCGGTCTTCTATAAGACGGCAAAGCCCTTGAGAAGGTAGGTCGGCGCTCGACGCAAAAATCCCCGCGGGTCGATCCCGCGGGGATTTTGCGTCGAAGCGGGGCCTCGCTGCTACTTCAGGACGAGCTCCGTGAACGGATAGACATAGGCTTGCAGCGTCACGAACACGCCGACGAGGCAGGCCAGCACGATCGAGTGCCAGAACACGAAGCGCAGGATGGTGCCTTCGTGCCCGTACCAGTTGGTCGCGGTGGAGGCGACGACGATCGATTGCGCGTCGATCATCTTGCCCATCACGCCGCCGGACGAGTTCGCCGCCGCCATCAGGATCGGCGAGAGGCCGAGCTGCTGCGAGGTGATCTTCTGGAGGTTGCCGAACAGGATGTTCGACGACGTATCCGATCCCGTCAGCGCCACGCCCAACCAGCCGAGCAGCGTGCCGAAGAAGGGATAGAGCACGCCGGTCGCGGCAAAGGCGAGACCCAGCGTCGCGTCGACGCCGGAGAGCCGCGTCAAGGTGCCGATCGCGAGCATCGCCGAGATCGTGATCAACGAGATCGCGCACAGCCTGATGGTGCGTCCGTATTCGACCAGCAGCCTGACAGGACCGACACCCATCAGGAAGCCTGAGATGATCGCCGCGATCAACATGCCGGTGCCGGTGAAGGACAGGTAGGTGAAGCCGAACACCGCCGCTTCCTTGGTCGGCGCAGGCGCGACCGGCGGCATCTTGTTGATCATCTGGTGCAGCTCGGGAACCGGATAGTTCCAGACGAAGATCCCGTTCGCCCAGGTCTTGAAGGCTCCGTTGCCCCAGATCAGCATCACGACGCAGACGATGATCCACGGCAGCAGCGCGCTGAACAGCTCGCCCTGGGTGAGCGGCGTCTTGTCGATCGGCTTGGCCGTCGCCATCGTCGCGGCCGATTCGTCATGTCCGCGCAGTGCCGGCGACAACCAGAGCTGCCTCGGCTGCCAGACCCTCAGGAACAGGATCAGCGCGCCCATCGAGATCAGCGAGGCGCCGATGTCGACGATCCAGGGATTGACGAAGTTCGAGATCACGAATTGCGGGACCGCAAACGACACGCCGGTGACGAGGATCGCCGGCCAGACGTCCTTCATGCCTCTCCAGCCCGCGAACGCCCACACCACCCAGAATGGCACGATCAGCGAGAACAGCGGCAATTGCCGTCCGACCATCGCGCCGAGGATGTAGGGGTCAAGCCCGGTGACCGAGGCGAGACCCTGGATCGGCGTGCCCAGCGCGCCGAAGGCGACCGGCGCGGTGTTGGCGATCAGCGAGAGGCCGGAGGCCGCAAGCGGCGAGAAGCCGAGACCGATCAGCACGGCACCGGTGATTGCCACCGGCGTACCGAAGCCCGAGGCGCCCTCGAAGAACGCGCCAAACGAAAATGCGATCAGCAGCAATTGCAGCCGCCGGTCCTCGGTGACGCCGCCGACCGCGCGCTTGAGCAGCTCGAAGCGACCGGTGGTCACCGTCACCTGGTAGAGGAAGATGACGTTGAGAACGATCCAGCCGATCGGGAAGAAGCCGGTCACGATGCCGAGGATCGAGGCGCGGATCGACATGTTCGCCGGCATCGTGAACACGAAGATCGTGATCAGGTTGGTCACGATCACGGCGATGATGGCTGCGATGTGAGCCTGAACGCGCCCGCTCGCGATCAGCACCAGCAGCGTGACGACGGGTACCGCCGCCGCGATCGTCGACAGCACGGGACTGTGCAACGGATCATAGATTTGATTCCACATGGTCTTCCTCCCCACGCTTGTGTACGGCAGGTGACCCGCGTGGACGGCCGGACCTGCTTGGCGCTGGAAGCGATAACCCCCGAGTTGGACGCGAATTCCTCGGATGAGCAGCGGTTCCCGCCTGCTCACAAGGTCGCGAAAATCTGGAGGCCCCCACCCCACACCGTTATGCCCATGCTAGGGTTGCAAGCTGCGGCTCGCCAACGCAAATTGCAGACCGTGCGACTTTAGTCTAAGTGCGCCGCTTTTCCGCTACGGCCAAGCCGCGTGGCTTCGGGGCCGCTGTGAATATCCCTCAGGAGATCTCGCTCTGTGAACAACATCCGCGCCACGCTCGCGATCGTCTGGCGAATCGCCATCCCCTATTTCCGATCGGAGGACAAATGGGCCGGTCGCGGCCTGCTTGCGGCAGTCGTCGCCATGGAGCTGGCACTCGTCGCGATCGACGTGCTGGTGAACCAGTGGCAGAACCGGTTCTACAGTGCGCTCCAGGCCAGCGACTGGGATGCCTTCATCACGCAGATCTGGATCTTCGTCGGCCTCGCCTCGCTCTATATCGCGCTCGCCGTCTACAAGCTCTATCTGAACCAATGGCTCCAGATCCGCTGGCGGCAATGGCTGACCCGGCATTATCTCGGCGAATGGCTGAGCGGCGCCACGCACTATCGCATGCAGCTCAAGGGCGATGCCGCCGACAACCCCGACCAGCGCATCACCGAAGACGTCAAGAACTTCGTCGAGCAAACCCTGACCATCGGCCTCGGCCTGCTCTCATCGATCGTCACGCTGTTCTCCTTCGTCATCATCCTCTGGGGTCTCTCCAACGCCGCGCCGCTGCATCTGTTCGGCAGCGACTACATGATCCCGGGCTATCTGTGCTGGGGTGCCTTGATCTACGCGATCTTCGGCACCGCCCTGACGCACTGGATCGGCGCACCGCTGGTCAACCTCAATTTCGAGCAGCAGCGCTTCGAGGCTGACTTCCGCTTCAATCTCGTTCGCGTCCGCGAAAACTCGGAGCAGATCGCACTGCTGAAGGGCGAAGGCGCCGAGCGCGGTCGCCTGCTGGACCGCTTCGGCTTCGTGATCGGCAATTGGTACGCGATCATGAGCCGGACCAAGCGCCTCACGATGTTCACGGCGAGCTATCAACAGGCCGCGGTGATCTTTCCCTACGTGCTGGTCGCACCGGCCTTCTTCGCCAAGAAGATCCAGCTCGGCGACATGATGCAGACCGCATCGGCGTTTTCGAGCGTGCAAGGTGCCCTGTCGTTCTTCGTCACAGCCTATCGGTCGCTGGCGGAATGGCGCTCGATCGTCGCGCGTCTCGACGGCTTCGAGATGTCGGTCAATTCGGCGGCGAACCTGCCGGCGCATGAGGCCACGATCGAACTCAAGGCGGCCGGCGGCGGCCGCAATATCGGCCTCGAGAAGCTCTGCGTGTATCTTCCCAACGGCACGCCACTGGTCGCAGCCGACGGCTTCGCCATCCAGACGCCAGAACGCGTGCTTGTGACCGGGCCGTCGGGCGCCGGCAAGTCGACACTGTTCCGGGCGATTGCCGGCATCTGGCCGTTCGGCACCGGCAGCATCGTCATCCCCGCCAAGGCGAAGCTGATGATGCTGCCGCAACGCCCCTATTTCCCGGTCGGCGCGCTCGGCGATGCCGTGATCTATCCGGCAGCGCCCGGCGCGTTCCAGGCAGCCCAGATCCGCGATGCGGTGGTATCGGTCGGCCTGCCCGACCTTGCCGATCGGCTCGGCGAGGACGGCCATTGGAACCGGATGCTGTCGCTCGGCGAGCAGCAACGCCTGGGGCTTGCGCGCGCGCTGCTGCATGCGCCGGACTATCTGTTCCTGGACGAGGCCACCGCCTCGCTCGACGAACCGTCGGAGGCCCGCCTCTACCGGCTGCTGACTGAGAAGCTGCCGCAGGCCACCATCGTCTCGATCGGCCATCGCTCGACGCTCGATGCCTTCCACACCCGCAAGGTGGCGATGGTGAAGGACGGCCCGATCCACGTGCTGGGCAAGGACAGTGCCCCCGCCGAACCGGAGCCGAGTGCGGCGCGCTGAGGGGGAGGCCCCAGCTCAGGACTCGTCATTGCGAGGAGCTCTTGCGACGAAGCAATCCAGACTGCCTCGGCGGAAAGATTCTGGATTGCTTCGCTGCGCTCGCAATGACGAAGCTTGTAGCGACCCGCCCGCTAAAGTGAATCTTCAGCTCCCAAAGCAAGAGGGCGGCAGGTTGGCCTGCCGCCCTCGAAAGTCCTCTCGGGATAAAGCTTACTTCAGGTTGGTCATCGCCGTCAGGTCGAAGGACAGCTTGGCGATACCGGCCGAGCCGCACCAGTTGGAGCCAGCGCCGCCCGGGTTGATCGGGGTGACGTTGGTGGTGCCGGTGGCGTTGAAGGCGCTGGTGAAGGCGTTGCAATCACCCTTGTTCAGGTCGGTGCCGGAGTAACGCAGGTCCAGCGTGAACACCTTGTAGGTGAAGCCGACGCCGACGTTCCAGGTGTTGTAGTCCTTGTAGGGGATACCGTTGGCAAAGACGGTGCCCGGACCGGTGCCGTAGAAGGCATCCGAGGTGCCGAACCACTGGCGGCCGAACTCACCCGACACATACATGCCGACGCCCGAGGCGCCGAACACCGTGCTCGGCGCGGTCCACTTCGCGGTCAACGACGCGTAGTTGCCCCAGGCACCCGAGTTCAGGAAGTTCGGCGAGTAGTACTCGTTCACGCCGACGGCCCAGTTGTCGTTGATGGTGTAGTTCATCTTGCCGTAGACTTCGAAGAAGCTGACGTCCTTCTTCATGACGTTGCCGTCGGCAAGGAAGATGGTCGTGGTGCTGGCGGGACAAACGTTGCCGCCGGGAATGCCGCCGGGAGCGACGTTGTCGGCGCAGCTTCCACCCGGATACAGATAGCCCCAGATGCCGACATCGAAGGCGAAGGCGCCGAAGGTCGGGCGGATACCGCCATAGACGTCGACTTCAGCCGCAGCGCGGTTGGCGAAGGAGATGCTCTCGGCCGACACGCCAGCGTACAGCTGCAGGTCCTTGGTGACGTTGTAGCGCGGCTCGAAATAGGCGGCGACCGAAGGCTGGTGGTTCGACTGGGTCACGCCACGGAAGATGTAGTCGCTCATGATCGCGCCACCGAAGGCGATATCCCAGGGATCGAACGCAGGCGCCGGAGGAGCCTTCAGGGCCTTCACAGGCATGTCCGCCGCGAAAGCCGACCCGGTCACCATTGCCAGCGCCGTTGCCAACAAAGTTACTTTCTTCATTTCGATCCCCATCACCAAGTTCTAAACCCCGGTCGAGCTCCGGAAGCCCCCCGGGGCACCCGACCTGATTGCAAATTTCATAACTGAGGCAATCTGGATGGTGGAACGCAAAGCGAGAAGCAAAAAACACAAGCATCTGCCGACTTTTTAGGCGTTCTGGCGATTCCACGAAATGTTGTCGGTGGGTGTTGCTTCTCGATCACATTATTTTCACGCCAAAGTGCACAAAGGTGCCCGGGATACTACGGAGACCCCGGCTCTGTGGCACGCACGCTACGAATCAGGTGACTCAAAAACGGGCAGCCTCCGGCAGCCTCTGACGCCGGCAAAAAGGCCGCAACGTCGCCGCTGCGGCCTTCCTGCTGTCGACCGGTCGACCGGGGGGAAGCCTGGTCCGGTGGACCTGGCCTTCGACCTTAACCCTGGCCTTCGGCCGGCGTTGATTCCGCAGAAGACGAAGGCATCGCCCAGCTTGTCTCAGCGGCAGGCTCGGGGGCCGGCGCGGCTACCGGGGCCGCCGGCTTCGGCGCGGGAGCTGCCTTCGCCTTCTTCGGTGCCGCTTTCGTTGCGGTCGTCTTGGCGGCCTTCTTCGGCGCCGCCTTCTTGGCAGCGGCCTTCTTCGCTGTCTTCTTCGGTGCAGCCTTCTTGGCCGATTTCTTCGCGGCCTTCTTGGCAGACTTCTTGGCCGCCTTCTTCTTCGTCGCCTTCTTCGCCGCTACAACCTTCTTGGCCTTTTTGGCCTTCTTGGCTTTCTTGCTTTTCTTCTTGCTCGCTTTCGCCATCGTGGTCCTCCTGTTGCCGCCGAACACTGGTCGATCGGGCGCCTTCAGCCGTCACATCGGGACGAAGGTTCAGCTCGACGCATTCAATGCCGGCCGCGACCCGCCCGTAGCCCAATCGAGAAGCTCAATCGTGTGTACGACCGGAACTGACGTGCCACCGGCAATCTGCACCATGCAGCCGATATTGCCTGCGGCAATCATGTCCGGCTTGACGCTTGCGATGTTGGCGACCTTGCGATCGCGCAACCTGCCCGCAAGCTCGGGCTGGAGAATGTTGTAAGTCCCCGCCGAACCGCAACACAAATGGCTCTCCGGCACATCTTTCACCACGAATCCATTCTTGGAAAGCAATTCTTTCGGAAGGCCCGTGATTTTCTGCCCGTGCTGCAACGAACATGCGGAGTGATAGGCGACGACGATGTTGTCCTGTTGCGTGCTCGGCGCGAGGCTGAGATCAGCGACATATTCGGTGATGTCTTTCGCAAGGGCGGACACCTTTGCCGCATCGGCTGCGAACACGGCGTCCTCGCGCAGCAGATAGCCGTAGTCCTTGATGACGGTGCCGCAGCCGGACGTCGTCACCAGGATGGCATCGAGCCCCTCGCCCGCGGCCTCCCTGTGCCACGCCGCGACATTGGCGCGGGCGCGCGCCAGCGCATCCTCGTCGTCTCCGAGGTGATGGGTGAGCGCGCCGCAGCATTGCTCGTCCTTGACCAGGACGACCTCGATGCCGTGGCGGGTCAGAAGGCTGATGGCAGCCTGGTTGATGCGCGGCGCCAGGACCTGCTGGGCACAGCCCTGGAGCAGCGCGACCCGGCCCCGCTTCTTGCCGAGCGCCGCGAACACGCTGCCAGGAGGAGCACCCGGCGACGGCAGCCGGCCGGGAGCCAACGCCAGCATCGCCTTGAGACGCTGGACCAGGCCTGGCGTGGCCGAAGGCCGTGGGGTCGGCAGGAAGACGGCAAGGGGCCGGGCGAGCTGTGCCAGCCGCATGCTGATGCGAAACCATCGCGGGTCCGGCAGGATGAAGGCCAGCAGGCGGCGCAACAGCCGCTCGGCGAGCGGGCGCTGATAGCGCTGCTCGATCCGGACCCGGGCCTGGTCGACGAGATGCATGTAGTTCACCCCGGACGGGCAGGTCGTCATACAAGCCAGGCACGACAGACAGCGATCGACATGCTTGACCACCTCCGGCGTCGGCGCCTGGTCCTTCTCCAGCATCTCCTTGATCAGATAGATGCGGCCGCGCGGGCTATCGAGCTCGTCGCCGAGCAGGACATAGGTCGGACAGGTCGCGGTGCAGAAGCCACAATGCACGCAGGCGCGCAGGATCTTGTCGGCTTCCGCGATGTCGGGGTCAGCAAGCTGGACGAGTGAGAATTCGGTCTTCATGCCGTAGCCCGCCTCAGGCGTCCCCGGTTCAGAATCGACTTCGGATCGAAGCTGGCGCGGACCCGTTCGCTCAGGGCGGCGACGCCCGGCGCTTGCGGGTGGAACACGTCGACGCCGCGCCTGACGTCCTCGGTTGCCCGGATCAGCGTGGCATGCCCGCCGATTGCACGCTGGCGCACGATTGGAGCATGCGCATCGGCTGTCGGCGGCAGCGCCGCCCAGATCAGCCCGCCGCCCCAGTCATAGATCACTTCGCCTCCGGTCTCGCGCGCCAATTGCGTGCCGAGCAGCGCCCCCGAGGCCGGCGGGCAGACGATCCGCCACACCGGCCAGGCGCCGA
This sequence comes from Bradyrhizobium sp. BR 10261, assembly GCF_019455395.1. Classification (NCBI taxonomy): domain Bacteria; kingdom Pseudomonadati; phylum Pseudomonadota; class Alphaproteobacteria; order Hyphomicrobiales; family Nitrobacteraceae; genus Bradyrhizobium; species Bradyrhizobium sp. BR 10261. Next base: position 232,373 of record NZ_JACOFQ010000007.1, on the reverse strand, counting down.
GCGCGCCGCTGGTAGCAAACGGCAGCACGTCGCGGATGGCGGCCCATAGCACTGACGAGGCGGCATCCTCGATCAGGGTCGCCGTGCCGAACGGCGCCAGCAGCTCGCGCAACGATCCGGCCCGGTGAGTGGCGGAGGCCGTGATGCCCTCGAGCCGCAGCGCGGTCACCGCCTCGCCTTGGCCGGCAATATCGCCGAGCTCGTCAGTCCTGGTCCGCAGCGCCGATTTCGGCAGATGCGCGGCACCGGAGACGTCGTAGGGGGAGCCGAGGGCCACGGTCATCGCCTTGTTCGCGGCAGCATCGTCGAGGCCGCGGAGCAGCAGCGTCCGCTCCGCTTCCGGCTTCGGCATCACCTTCAGCGTCACTTCGGTCATGACGGACAGCGTGCCCCAGGAGCCCGCGAGGAGCTTGCAGAGGTCATAGCCGGTGACGTTCTTCACCACCCTGCCGCCGGTCTTAAAACTGTCGCCGAACCCGGAGACGGCATGCGCCCCGAGGAGATGATCGCGCGCCCCGCCCGCCTTGATCCGGCGTGGGCCCGCAAGCCCTGCCGCGATCATGCCGCCGATGGTTCCTGAGACGGGCGTGCCGAGCAGCGACGCGGTGTCAACAGGCTCAAAGGCGAATTGCTGGTTCTTGGCGTCGATCAGCGACAGCACGTCCGCCAGCGGCGCACCGGCCTGGAGCGTGACGATCAATTCGTTCGGCTCGTAGGATGTGACTGCATTCAGCGCCGAGACGTCGAGCACGGCATTGGTCGCCATCGCGTGCCCGATACTGCGCTTACCGCCATGGCCGACAATCTCGAGCGGCTGCTCGTTGGCAATTGCCGCGCGCACCACCTCTTCGACGTCTTTGGCGTCTCTGACTTTGAGCGTATCCACGGGAGAAGGCGGTATCCAAGTTTAGAGCGGAAAGCAAATCTTGCGCATTGCAGCGACGATGAGCGCTAGAACCGCGGAATGTCCGGAAACGCCAGCTTGCCCGCGTGCACATGCATGCGGCCAAGCTCGGCACAGCGGTGCAGGGTCGGAAACACTTTTCCGGGATTGAGCAGGCCTTGCGCGTCGAAGGCGCATTTCAACCGTTGCTGCTGGTTGAGGTCGATCTCGGTGAACATGTCGCCCATGAGATCGCGCTTCTCGATGCCGACGCCGTGCTCGCCGGTGAGCACGCCGCCGAACTCGACGCAGGCGCGCAGGATGTCGGCGCCGAAGGCTTCGGCGCGCTCGATCTCACCGGGCTTGTTGGCATCGTAGAGGATCAGCGGATGCAGATTGCCGTCGCCGGCGTGGAACACGTTGGCGCAGCCGAGCTGGTATTTTTCGCCGAGCTCGCGGATGCGCGCCAGCGCCTTCGGCAGCGCGCCGCGCGGAATGGTACCGTCCATGCAGAGATAATCGGGCGAGATGCGGCCGACCGCGGGGAACGCGGCCTTGCGGCCGGCCCAGAACAGGTTGCGCTCGGCCTCAGAACTGGAGATCTGCAGTGTCACCGAGCCGCAGCCTCTTGCGATGGTCTCGACGCGCGTGATCAGCTCGTCGACCTCGATCTTGGGACCGTCGAGCTCGATGATCAGCAGCGCCTCCACATCCAGCGGATAGCCGGCATGGACGAAAGCCTCCGCGGCGTGGATCGCCGGCTTGTCCATCATCTCCATGCCACCGGGAATGATGCCGGCGCCGATGATGCGCGCCACGCATTCGCCGGCCGCCTCGACCTCGGCGAAGCCGACCATCAGCGCGCGCGCCGTCTCCGGCTTCTGCAGGATGCGCACGGTGATCTCGGTGATGACGCCGAGCAGGCCCTCCGAGCCGGTGATGACGCCCATCAGATCATAGCCGGAATTCTCGCACCCCTTGCCGCCGATGCGCAGGATCTCGCCGCTCATCAGGACGATCTCGCAACCGAGCACGTTGTTGGTGGTCATGCCGTATTTCAGGCAATGCACGCCGCCGGAATTTTCCGCGACATTGCCACCGATCGAGCAGGCGATCTGCGAGGACGGATCTGGCGCATAGTAGAAGCCGGCATGCGCGACGGCCTGACTGATGGCGAGATTGGTGACGCCCGGCTCGGTGACGACGACACGGTTGTCGAAATCGATCTCGCGGATGCGCTTGAACTTGCCGAGGCCGAGCAGCACGCCGTCCTCGAGCGGCAGCGCTCCGCCCGATAGCGACGTGCCCGAGCCGCGCGGCACCACCTTGATGCCATGGGCGGCACAATATTTCAGGACCAGCGAGACCTGCTCGGTCGTATCGGGCAGCACCACGACCATCGGCGGCTGCCGGTAGGCGGTCAGCCCGTCGGATTCATAGGCCCGCATCTCGGCAGGCGTATCGATCACGCCCTCGCCGGGCACGATTGCGCGCAAGGCGGCGACGATCTCGCTGCGGCGCGCCAGCACCGCCTGATCGCTCGCGGGCATCATGATGGCCATGTTGCAAAACCTTCGTCGGGCATTGGAATTTGTTCCGGCAAATCAATCATGTCTGCCCACGTTTGGGTAGGGTCCTCCGAAGGTCGCATTGCTTTGTCGCAGCGCAAGTTCTCTCTGAGGCAAGTCTGCTATCAGGAAACCTGTCAGGGTTTGGCGGCTTGTCCACGTGCACCGGACCTGCCAAAAACCACGATCCCCCCTCTGACCCCGGGAAGAGACGAAGAGCTATGAAAAAATTGACTTTCGGCGCGTTGGTTGCCCTTGCCATGACTGCCTCAGCCTCCACCGCGATGGCGCAGGATGTCGCGGCCGGCAAATCGTCGTTCAACAAGTGCCTGGCCTGCCACGCCATCGGCGAAGGCGCCAAGAACAAGGTCGGCCCCGAGCTCAACGGCCTCGACGGCCGCAAGTCCGGCACCGCGCCCGACTACAATTATTCCGATGCCAACAAGAATTCCGGCATCACCTGGAACGAGGCGCAGTTCAAGGAATACATCAAGGATCCGAAGGCCAAGATCCCCGGCACCAAGATGGCGTTCGCCGGCATCAAGAACGAAACCGAGATCAACAATCTCTGGTCCTTCATCTCCCAGTTCGACAAGGACGGAAAGGTCAAGCAGTAGGCGGACATACGGCGGCCGCTAATCGGCGGCCGCCTGCGCCGGGGCAATGCGACCGATCATCGTCTCGATCTCGGTCTTCACCAGATCCGGCACGGCATTCTGCACCATGTGGCCGAGATCGGGCAGCACGATCAGCTTTGCATTTGGCACCGTCGCGGCGAACGGGCGCGCGTGGACGTCGGTCCTCACCGTCTTGTCGGGCGCGCCTGCGATGATTGTGACGGGCACTCTGATCTCGCCGTAGCGCGGAGCCTGCGCGACCACCGATTCCTTGAGCGTCACCAGATCATAGGCATTGGCGATGAATTCGCGCGGCCGCAGCAATAGCGGCGTTGCGGACTCCTTCACGAATCCATCAGGCATCGTCTGCGGCAGGAAGACGTTGCGTGCGCCCGATTCGGTGACGAACAAGCCCAGCGGCAGCGTGATGGTGGAGGCGAGCAGCGGGCCGATGACAGGTGTTGCGATGATCTCGTTGTAGCGGCCGACGCCGCCGCGCCAGGGATGGGTCACCGGTGCCAGCATGACGAGACCGGCGACGCGGCTTGCATGATCGAGCGCCAGCCGCGCGCCCAGCGCACCGCTCCAGGAATGCGCGACGAAAACAGCGCGATCGATTCCGAGCTTGCCAAGCGCCTCGTCGATCATCCGCGCCTGAATCTGAGGCGTCGAATCCTGCCGTCGCGCACGCGTGCTCCAGCCGTGCCCGGGCCGGTCGATCAGGATGACGCGATGATCCCTGGCGAGCATGTCGCCGAGCGGTCGCCGCATCACTTCGAGATTGGAGCTTGCTCCGTGCAGCATGACGATCGGCAATCCCGCATCGCGCGGGCCGATGTCGACGACGTGCAGCGTTGCACCCTCGACCTCGATCATCCGGCCCTGCGGCGGAAAGGAGCGTTGCACGAGGACGATTCCGGCCTGCGTGACCAGCGCGAGCAGGGCCAGCGCCGCCACGGCTGATAAAACGATCATGAGGACAGTCCGGACGATCCTGGGCACATGGCAGTTACGAATGACGTGGACGGCAGTTTCGCGCGGGGAGGCTCAGGGCTTCCACCGGGAATGCTGCCCTGTGGATATGTGCATAATTGCCGAACTGAAAAATACAATAAAATCAATGCTGCAGCTGGATGACACACAAGCCTCCGACCAGCTTCATGCCGTCGTCATCGCGCCGTCCTTATAATCGCCACGGTCGGTTCCGCCATCTAGACGCGGATGGGCGCCGATCCCTCCTCGCATCCTCAGGGGATGCAGGAAAGACCGGCAGGATTGTCCTGGTTTGAACCGGAGGATTTTCGATGAGCTTCAGATCCAATGACACCGCAATCGACGAGATCGTCGCAAGCTGCAACGGCGATCTGCGCGGTGCGGTGCGGGCGCTGCTGCTCATCAACGAGCATCTCGAGACCGAACTCGCCAAGGCCTACGCTGCGGCGGCCGATCGCGGTTTCGCCGAGCGCGGCACCAACGTCCTGCACTGACCCAGGCTAGCCGGCGCCGTCCTCGGCCTTTTGCTCGTCTGGCGTGAGCACGGGACAGGCGCGGATGGTCGAGCGCGCAAGCTTGGCGTCGTCCTTGGATTTGTAGGGACCGTCGCCGAACCAGATGTCGCCGTAGATGACCGGATTGCTGGTCACGATGTTGCATTTGCCGGTGGCGCGATTGCCGACCACCCAGAACAGCCCGTTGGCAAGGCTGATCGTTCCCGACGCCAACAGCAAGCTACAAGCAAAGATCAAGCGCTTCATGGCTGTGCTCCCTGCCAAGCAGGTAAACCTGCGGCACCGCCGGCAATAGTGCTTGCGACACTGCGCTTGCGATCGTGGTTAATCTCCACGCGCCGCAACCGCTCGAAAGATGATCGAAATATCGGCTAGATGTCGCGGCCTTCGACCTTCTCGGTCAAGGCCTTCACCTGCTCAGGGATCTTCTCCAGGTGCGGATTGACGGCGAGCGCCTTGCGATAGGCCTCGAGCGCGCGCTTCTCGTCGCCGACCTCCTGCATGATCATGCCGAGGCCGGCCAGCGCGCCGAAATGACGGGGCTCGCGGGTCAGCACCTCGCGGATGTCGGCGAGCGAGCGGGCATAGTCGTTCTGCATGTAATAGAGCGTGGCGCGCCGGTTCCAGGCTTCGATGTAGTCGGGCCGGAGCTTGATGACGGAATCGAGCAGCTTGATCGCGACGTCGATCTTCTGCGCATCGACCGCCGCCTTGGCCCGCGTCATCAAGAGCGCGGCGGTGTCGCTCGGGGTCTGCAGCCAGATCGCCCAGATCCGCGCCTCGACATGCTTGGCACTGACCTCATCAGGGGCGGCCTTGAGCGCGCCGAACAGGAAATCGAGATTCTTGGTGCGGTCGGCCCTGGGCAGCTTGGCCGGCGCCTCGGGCAGCTTCTTCTGCTGCTTCGCCGGCGGGGCCGCATCATCCTGCGCCAGCGCCGGCGCGAGGCCGGCAGTTGCAAGCGCCAGGGCCAGGCATAGCGTGCGCGGGATAGGGAATCTCACGGTCATGGTGAAAGTCTAAACGCGCAAAGCCGCCCTTGCAAAGCAAAGGCGGCGTCAAACTCGCGTGAGACCGTGGTCTTGCGGGGGCGCGCGCAGGCCCTCGGCAGGGCTTCAGCTTTTTGGCAGATCAGCCCTGGCGAGCCTTGAAGCGGCGCTGCACCTTGTTGATCACATAGACCCGGCCCTTGCGGCGGACCAGGCGGTTGGCGCGATGGCGACCGCGCAGCGACTTCAGCGAGTTACGGACCTTCATGGCAGAATCCTGGACGTTCGAAAGGCCGTGTTCGGCACACCCGTTTCGGCACGCGCGAATGTGGCAAAATGAGATCTTTCCCGCTGGCGGACCGACCGCCCGGGACGGGGCGGTTCTTAAGGCATGGCGGGAGGTCATGTCAATGTTAACTGGCCGGTTCCCAACGACCAAATCGCGAAAACAACCCCATGCACAGTAGAAGCGGCCGGATCGGTCCGATTCTATCCAGCCGCGGCGAGACCCTGCAAAGATCTTCGCGGGCCGGCGATTTCCCCGCCGGCGACGCTTGCCAAATTCGTTATATTCTATAATCAATTTGGCAACCCGTCGGGAGGACACAAATGCCCAAGCTGAAGCTGCCTGATATCGACAAGGTCATCGCCATCGACATCCACACCCATGCCGAGGAGCCCTGCGGCACCCATCCCGACGACGGCTATGACGATTTCCAGGCGCAGATGGCGGAGTATTTCAAGTCGCCGCACAAGCATCCGCCGACCGTGCCGGAGACCGCGGCCTATTACCGCTCCAAGAACATCGCCGCGGTGATCTTCCCCGTCGACGCCGAGCGCGAGACCGGCTTCCGCCGCTACAAGAACGAGGAGATGCTGGAGATCGCCTCCGACCATCTCGACGTCCTCATCCCCTTCGTCTCGATCGATCCGCACAAGGGCAAGCTTGGCGTGCGCGAGGCACGCAAGCTGATCGAAGAGTACGGCGTGCGCGGCTTCAAATTCCACCCGACGATGCAGGGCTTCTACGCCAACGACCGCATGGCCTATCCGCTCTACGAAGAGATCAACAATGGCGGCGCGATCGCGCTGTTTCACACCGGCCAGACCGGCGTCGGCTCGGGCATGCCGGGCGGCATGGGCATGCGGCTGAAATATTCCAACCCGATGTACATGGACGACGTCGCGGCCGATTTCCCCGACCTCAAGATCATCCTCGCCCATCCCTCCTTCCCCTGGCAGGAAGAGGCGCTGTCGGTCGCGACCCACAAGCCGAACGTCTATATCGACCTGTCCGGCTGGTCGCCAAAGTACTTTCCGCCGATCCTGGTGCGCTACATCAACTCGATCCTGCAGGACAAGATGCTGTTCGGCTCGGACTGGCCCGTCATCACGCCGGACCGCTGGCTGTCGGATTTTGCCAAGATCGACATCCGCGACGACATCCGGCCGAAGGTGCTGAAGGCCAACGCGAGGAAGATTTTGGGGATCTAGAGGCGACTGTGTTGGCGCATGGAGGGCCTCGGTCGTCATTGATCGAAGCCCTCACGCTCATCGCAACAAGGATGCCCCAGGGTCTTTCGCCTGGCAATTCAGGACGTCGTTGGTTTTTCCCAAAGGATCGACACGCTCACCAACAGAACCCACAAAGGAAATACGAGCAAAGTCCAGTCGAGATAATAGCTGCCAATCATGAGCATCAGTGCAATGAGGTACCCTCCGATCGCAAGCCAGCGCGGGATCAGGCGGGTGAGAGCGCGATGGTCGATGTTGTGATCATGAAGACGCAAGCGGTTTTTACCAGGTAGATGTTTATCATTGCGTACGCCAGGCCGCGTCCGAGATGAAATGCTGCGGAATGCTCAAGCGCTTCGGGGCTCGCGCGAAATGCGATGATGATCGCACCAAAAACGGCCGCAGCGGCAAAAAGCATGGCCAGCAGCAGAAAAGCGCTTCCCAGGAACACCGTCGCAAAAAACTGGTCTTCCCGCGAACCAAGCTTGTCGCGAAGCACCCCCACGAACCAAAGAAAGGCTATTCCGGCGAACGGCACGAGGTTCATTGCCGGCGTGACATAGGTCAGACCGCCCCGAAGCCAAGCGCCGGATTCAAAGGGATCACCGGGGATCGAAAGCCGGAGCAGTCCGAACACCAGGATCAACAGCACCGAAAAGAGAATACCGGCGACCGCCGCGGCCCGCGGCGTTCGCAAGTGCGCGTGGGTGAGGCTGGCTTGGTTGGTATTCTCATGCTTCCACAAAGGCTTTGACCTCGCCTTTCTTCACCGCAGCCTTCAGTGCGGCATGGTCCCGCTCAGCCTGATCGGCGTAGTCAACCGCAAACCGGCTCACCGCCTGATCGAACTCGTCACTGGATGATCCAAGATAGCCGCTGATCGTTACCGATATCTCGCTGACCTTGGCATGCGCGCGCGCCAGCACCCATCCGCAGGCGGTCGCATAGACCTCCAGAAGGTGCGCGTCGAAGGTTTCGATCAAGGGTTTTATCTTGGCGTCGTGGAGCTGCCGCACGTAGAACTGGCGGTCGTGCGGCCCGGTGAGCCATCCAAGGAATATGTCCGACGCAGGCTGCATGAGGCGCTGCCCCATGACCACGCGCTGCCCGTGATGACGATAGGTACTCCGTCCAGCATACGGCTCCAGAACGGATTGCGCCGCTTCCTTTACTTGCAAGAACAGCGGACTGTTGGCTTCGGACATCAGGAGGACAATCCAGCATCGCCGGCCCACACTCCCGACGCCGACGACCTTGAGGGCCGCGTCAACCAGCCGGTAGCGATCGAACAGCTGACGCCGGTCATCGGACAGGGAATCCCGATAGGTGCTCAAGATGGATTCGAGCGTCGGAAGGAAATCAGGTGCGCGAGCCGCCTCTGGATGAAAGATGAGAGGAGGCTGTTCCGTGATGCGGATTTGCCCACCGACGCTGCCGGCGAGCTTGGGAAAATCCAGCTCCGATCCCCTATCTTTGGCGGCCTGATCAATCCGCCGCTGCAGCTGCTTCCTCGCACTCTTCGGCGCGATCTTCATCACGTCCTCAGCGCCGATGTTGGTGTACCAGACTGCGAGCGGATCCATTCCGGAAAATTCGCGCATGTGCTCGCGATAGCTGCGCGCAGCGGCGGCAGCACAATCGCGACCCTTGGCGTCGGATAGCCCGATCGATCGCGCGGCGAGCACAACCGAGGCAGCAAGACGTTTGACATCCCATTCCCATGGCGCCGGCGATGTCTCGTCGAAATCGTTGATGTCGAAGATGATGTGGCGCTCGGGAGTGGCAAAGCCTCCGAAATTCGCAAGGTGGCAGTCGCCGCAAGCCTGCACGTTCAGTCCGGTGCTGGGAGTTCGCGCGAGGTCCGCAGCCATGACGCCCGCGGAGCCACGATAGAACGCGAACGGCGATTGCAGCATCCGGCCATAGCGGATCGGCACCAGTTCCTGCACCCGACCGGCATCCGACTTGTGCAGCATCTCGATCGGGCTCGGCCGGTTCTTAGGCGGCTTCCAGCGGCCATGTTGCTCGCGCGGGACCTTGTCGCGAAGAGCTTTGCCTGCGGCGGAGCGATCGTCCGGAGAAACGATGTGAGCCGCCTTGCCTTCGACCGGCTTCGCCTTCTCGAATCTGCTGCTTGCACGATCCATTACAAGACCGGAAGTTGTGAACCGACATGTCTTGGATGTTTCAATGCGGAATCCCGAGAGCGTTGACTTGGATCAAGCAATCGGCCGTTCTGCCGCGTCAGCCTTGCCGTTCATCAGCCGAACAGGCGTGGCACGATGGCCGATGCGACAGAAGGAATGGGCAAGGTCAACGGGCGCACGGCGTGGCTGTCGTGGTTGCCGCCAACCCGATGGCTCGCAAATTATTCCGCGGCCTGGCTTCCATCCGACATCGTTGCCGGAATTACGCTCGCAGCCTACGCAATCCCGGTATCGCTTGCATATGCCGGGTTGGCCGGGCTGCCTCCGCAAGTCGGGATTTACGGCTACCTGCTGGGTGGGATCGGCTACGCGCTGTTCGGATCTTCACGCCAGCTCGCGATCGGGCCGACTTCGGCCATATCGCTGATGATCGCCGGCACGGTGGGCGCGATGGCTGCCGGCGATGCCGTCCGGTACGCGCAGATTGCAAGCCTCGCGGCCTTCACCGTAGCTGCACTCAGTTTGCTGGCCTGGCTGCTGCGATTGAGTGCGCTGGTCAAGTTGATCAGCGACAGCATCCTCGTCGGATTCAAGGCCGGTGCCGGGCTGACCATCGCAATGACGCAGTTGCCAAGCCTGTTCGGCGTCAGTGGAGGCGGTCACAACTTCTTCGAACGAGTTTATCTGTTTATCTCGCAACTTGGTCAGAGCCAGCCGTTGATCCTTCTCGTTGGGGTCGTGGCCCTCGCTCTGCTAATCGCGGGCGAACGTCTGCTGCCGGGGCGCCCGGTCGCGCTAGGCGTCGTCGTGCTGGCCATCGTTGCGGCGACTGTGTTCGGCCTGCCGGCGCTCGGCGTTCCCGTGACAGGCAAGATCCCCTCGGGTCTGCCGAGCCTCGCCGCGCCAGCCCTGCGGATACGAGACGTCGAAGGCATCGTGCCGCTCGCGGGAGGGTGTCTGTTGCTCGCCTACATCGAGGGCGTATCCGCCGCACGAACGCTCGCGGCCAAGCATGGCTACGCCATCGATGCACGTCAGGAGCTTCTCGGCATCGGGGCCGCCAATCTCGCCGCAGCTCTTGGGCAGGGCTACCCTGTCGCCGGCGGATTGTCGCAGTCGGCCGTCAACGACAAGGCGGGCGCGCGCTCTGCCCTGGCGCTCGTCTTCGCCTCGATCACGCTGGCCTTGTGCCTGCTTTTTCTCACGGGGGCGCTTGAAAATCTTCCGAAGGCTGTTCTCGCTGCAGTCGTCCTCACAGCAGTGTATGGACTCCTGGACTTCCCGGCGATGCTCCGCATGTGGCATGTCAGCCGGCTTGATTTTCTGGCGGCGACGATCGCGCTGCTCGCCGTGCTGTGGCTGGGAATTCTGCACGGCATCCTGCTGGCGGCTTTGGCTTCCATCCTGTTGCTGCTCGCACGTGCGTCCCAGCCCCACGTCGCCTTCCTCGGAAGGATTCCGGGAACTGAGCAATTTTCCGACATGGAGCGTCATCCTGACAACGAGCCCGTGCCCGGCGTGATCGTGTTTCGGCCGGAGGCCTCACTGATCTATCCCAACGCCGACGCCGTGCTGGAAGCGGTCCTGACCCGCGTTCAGTCCATCCCCGGCCCGATCCGTCTGGTGGTCTGCGATCTGTCGGCTTCGCCCTTCATCGATCTCGCGGGCTCACGGATGTTGCGCGACCTGGCAGCTGAACTCTCCAGCCGCAGCATCACACTGCGGATCGTAGGCGCCCACGGAAGGGTGCGTGATCTCCTGCGCGCCGACGGCCTCGAGGACAAGGTCGGAGGGATCGACCGCACCGCTACAGTCGAGAAGGTGCTCCTCGTCTCATTGAGACAGACAGGCTGAGTTCTCGGCCAAAGGAGCCGATGTGAAGACGGTCGACGTCATTTATCGATATCAGGCCGACGCGCCGGCGAGATCCCGACCGTCCGGTAGCAGCGAAGCACGGTTTCGTCTTGATGAAGGCAACCGGACATTCGCGGCGCTGCTCGATCAGGTCAAGGACGAGTTTGGGCGGACGGAGAGAGTTGTGCCGGTCGACGCACGTGACCTGGGCCTGATCTCCGGCGAGGTTGGGCTGCCCATCCAGCATCCCTTCGCCGCCGTTCTCGGCTGCTCGGACGCCAGAGTGCCGATCGAGCTCATTTTCAACGAAGGTCCGAACGACCTCTTCGTCGTCAGGGTGGCAGGCAACGTGCTGGGCACAGATGTGCTCGGTAGTTTGAAGTTTGCCGTCGAGCACCTGGGCGGAAGTCTGAAACTCATCGTTGTCCTGGGACATAGCGGATGCGGCGCCGTGACCAGCGCGGTCGACGTGTTCCTGAATCCGAGCGGCTACGTCTCGCTCGCAACGAAGCATTCGCTGCGCAACATCCTGGATCGCTTGCTGGTCGTGATTCAGACCTGCGCAAGGAAGTTGACCACGACTTTCGGACCGGACGTCTTGCAGCGACCACAATACCGAGAGGCCCTGATTGAAGCATCGGTCGTCACAAACGCCGCGCTCGCGGCTTATTCGATCCAGGAGGCAGTAGGGGCGACGAACGACGCGGAAGGCCTGCGAGCGGTCTATGGCGTCTATCTGCTCGAGAATCGAGAGGTATGGGCACCTCGTCCGCGCGGCACGGAAGTCGTTGGTCTTGCGGCAGCCCCACGTGACCTTGCCGCATTTGTCGATCTGGGCGACGCCATTGTCAGGTCGGAGCGAATTGCCCACCTTCTCAGATAGGGCAAAGAACCGGCAGGTCTGCTGGAGCGCGTTGAGGCTCAGTAGGATCTGTCGCTAAGGTCGCGGCGTTGGCTGCGGCGTCGGTGTCGCGGCAGGTTGCTGCGACGCTGGAGCAGAAGGCTGCTGTTGCGGTGCTGTGACCTGTTGCGGATCGCCGCCGCCGTGCGGAACGCACGTCCCCACGTTGCTGAGCAGCCGTTTGGCCTCGATATCGCGGGCCTTCTTGTAGTCGCTGCGGCGGTCGATCCTTGCGGCAGCCGTGCGATCCCACGCATCGAACGCGTCAGCATAGTGCTGCCGCATCTGCTCCTCAGCCGAAAGGCAATCACTGAACTTGTCGAACACCAGATCGGTGTTGACGGGTGAGATGCCGCCGACCAAGACGACCAACATCCATTTCATCGCGCCAGCCTACGTTCGTGCCCGCTAACGGGAACGAAGAGGCTTGGGCAAAGTTCCGAGGGGAGCCCAGATGCTGACGATATGCGCGGGGTAATCGCAATAGGAGAGCACTTCCCGTGTGGCCATCCTTCGAGACGCCCGCCCTTGGCGGGCCCTCAGGATGAGGACCGAGCGTGCGGCCTTCGTTTTGACGAGCGCCGATGCAGCTTGGCCTCATCCTGAGGAGACCGCGAAGCGGTCGTCTCGAAGGACGAGGCGTGCGCGGGTCGCGCAAAATGGCATATGAGCTGGCCTCCTTCCGCTGTCCTTTGGTAAGCTGACGATACACGCACTCTCCAAAGCGGAATTGTTGTGACCGCACCGCCCAAAAGGACAGCCCATGAGCATCAAAGCCGTCGTGTTCGACGCCTACGGGACGCTCTACGACATCCAGTCGGTCGCTGACATCACCGAGGATGCGTTTCCCGGCTATGGCGAGATCATCACGCAGGTCTGGCGGATCAAGCAGCTCGAATACACCTGGCTGCGCTCACTGATGCGGCGCTATCGGGATTTTGCGGCCGTGACACGCGACTCGCTGGCTTATACGCTGCGCATGCTTGGGCTCGCTTATGACAACGAGGCCTTTGAGCGCGTCGTCGAGAAATATCTGCATCTCGATCTCTATCCGGACGCGACCACCGCGCTCACCGCCTTGAAGCCGCGAAAGCTTGCCATCCTCTCCAACGGCAGCCCGGACATGCTGAACGCCCTGGTGCGCAATTCCGGGCTCGACCGCCTGCTCGATGCCACCATCAGTGTCGACGCGAGGAAGATCTTCAAGCCGAGCCCGGAGGCCTATGAGCTGATCGGCGAGGTGCTCGGCACCGCACCTGAGGAGGTGCTGTTCGTCTCCTCCAATCCCTGGGACGTCGCCGGCGCCAAGTCATTCGGGCTGAACGTCGCCTGGATCGAGCTGATAACGCCGGAGGCCATGGCACTGGCTTGCGTCGAGACCGAACTCGTGGCACCCCTGACAATGTTCAAGGCGATCCGCACCCAGATGGACGAGCTCGGCTTTGCGCCGGATTACCTGATGCGTTCGCTGTCGGACCTGCCCGGGATCATCTAGCGATGAGCCTGACATTGCCGCCCGCCCGTAAGTCCTCGATGAGCCCATTGGAATGAGCCTTCAATCCGTTCGCGCCTTTTTCGCCGAGAAAGCCCCCGATATCTCTGTCATGGAATCCCCGATCAGCTCGGCGACGGTGGCGCTGGCCGCCGAAGCCTATGGGGTCGAGCCCGGCATGATCGCCAAGACGCTGTCCTTGCGCATCGGCGAGCGCGTGATCCTGATCGTCGCCGCCGGCACCTCGCGCATGGACAACAGGAAGGTGAAGGCGCAGTTCGGCGGCAAGCCGAAGATGCTGGGGCTGGAAGAGGTCGCCGACATCACCGGCCACGAGGTCGGCGGCGTCTGCCCGTTCGGGCTGAAATCACCGCTGCCGGTCTATTGTGACATTTCGCTGAAGGCGTACGAGGTGGTGGTGCCGGCCGCGGGCTCGACCCACAGTGCCGTACGCATCACGCCGGAACGGATGGCCGAGCTGACCGCCGCTAAATGGGTCGATGTCTGCGAGGTCAGGCCGTAACGCGGCGCGCGTCTCACATCTAGCCACCCCAGCCGCAATAGGGCCGGCAGCGATAGCCTGCACGATGCCAATGGCCCCAGTGCCAGCCGAAACGCGCCTGCACCAGGTCGCTCTCCTGCACCATCGGCCTGGCGGCTCCGGACAAAGCAGTGACTGGAGCTGCCATTGCAGGGGCGCCGAGCAACAGCGCGCCAATCACGAAAGATGCAGCAGGAATTCCGGTCATGGATTTGGTCGCGGATTTGGTTCTGGACATGACATTCCTCCGATCCACAGCTTGCGACCGCAATCAACCTGGCAGAGGGCAATTCGTTGCACCGACATGACGGTTTCGGGACGGGACGGCCGGTCCCTGAACCGTGATGGCGCAAGATGCAATGCCTGATGCATTTGCCGGTCAGCTCCGAAAACCGCTGCACAGTTTTCCGGATCATGCTCTAATGTGGGGACCATGCCCGACGACAAGGTGAAACGACGACTGACCACCGTGCTGTGCGCCGACGTGTACGGCTATTCCCGTCTCATGGAAGCGGACGAGGCCGGAACGCTGGAGGCGCTCCGCCGCTCCCGCGCGGCCATCGCCCGCCTGGTCGAGCGTCATGACGGCCGCATCGTGAACACCTGGGGCGATGCCGTGATCGCCGAGTTCGCCAGCGTGGTCGAGGCCGTGCAATGCGCGATCGAGATCCAGCAGGAAATATCCGATCAGGAATCGGTCGCACCTGAAGCGAGCGCGATGCGGTTTCGCATCGGCATCAATCTCGGCGACGTGATGGTGGACGGCACCAACATCTATGGCGACGGGGTCAATATCGCATCGCGGCTGCAGGAGCTCGCTGACCCCGGCGGGGTCGTGATCTCGAGCTCCGTCTACGACCAGGTGCACAACAAATTATCCGTTGGCTTCGACTGTCTCGGCCAGCGCCCGATGAAGAACATCGCGCCCCTGACCAGCTATCGGGTGACCCTGGGCGGCCAGGCCGCCGCGCAAACCAGCATCCCGATGCAGGAAAACCGGACTCCATCACAGAGCGCGCGCGCTCCGCGGATCGACGACAGGCGCGAGCCA
Organism: Bradyrhizobium sp. BR 10261; assembly: GCF_019455395.1. Classification (NCBI taxonomy): domain Bacteria; kingdom Pseudomonadati; phylum Pseudomonadota; class Alphaproteobacteria; order Hyphomicrobiales; family Nitrobacteraceae; genus Bradyrhizobium; species Bradyrhizobium sp. BR 10261. Next base: position 217,307 of record NZ_JACOFQ010000007.1, on the reverse strand, counting down.
TCATCGTCCACGAATGCCGTTTCGGATTGGCTGGGAAGGCTGCCGCGGCCGGTCGCCGTGGCGCTAACCGTCTCGGCCTTCCTGATCACGATCAATCTGTTCACCGGCGCGCACAAGATCTGGTTCCATTGGCCAGTCGCGATCATCCTGCTCGGCGCCGCCTTGCGGACGGTGCTCGGACGTCGACCGGAACGGGACAGAAGCTAGGCAGCGCTAATCATTGTCATAGGGCCGTGGCAGCACCTGCCGAGGGGGCGGCGCATTGTCATAGCGCGGCGGCGGCGCTGCGCGATTGCGCGGGACTTGCTGTTGCGGCGGCATCTGATTGTTGGACTGGAACACAGCGCGGCAGCCGCTGGAGAGTTGCGGCGTGTTCTGTCGCAGGCAAGCGGTGATGCGGCTCACATCCGGAATCTGGTCGCTGCACAGCCGCCAGACGTCCGGCGTGCAGGCCATCTGCTGCTCCAGGGTTCCGCGATATTCTTCGGCGGATGCTGCGCCCTGTGCGACGATGCCGGCAATTGCAAGCGCTACACCCAACGCAATCCGCTCTTCTCGCATGTCTTCTTTCCTTCCCGAGTCCCGTCGAATTGTCGTTAAACAACGAGACGCAGGAAGGTTCGGGATCACAAAAAAATGTGAAGGGAGCTGGAACCTATTCCACCCTCCCGATCTGCTTGACGGCCGCGTTCCTCCGCGGTGTTCGCCGACAGCGTGGCGGTCGGCACGAGCACAAGCCGTTTACGAAGCGTTAGCCATGTTCGGTCCCGTCGGGAACGCATCTCTTCACCCTCCGTTGCCCCGACAGGGCGTGCGGAGGGAGTGTGTTATGGGAAAACTTGCGACCATTGACGTCGCCCTGGACGAGATGCTGGTGAACCTGGCGGCGATCGTCCTGCGGCTTTCAAAGCCCGAGATCACGCGCACGCCGGAAGCCCGCCGCGCCCTGACGCAATCGGTGCAGCAATACGCGGTGTGCGCCGCGCGCTCGACCGACCCGCGCGTGCATGAATTGAAGACGCAGCTGGAGAACACGATCAAGCCGAGCCTGCGCATTGTCGCGATCGACGGCGTGAAGGTGTCGTAGTCAGCAGACAAAGACGTGGGCACGCTTTCGCTTTGCCCACCCTACGATAGTAGCGAGCTGCGGTAGGGTGGGCAAAGGCGCGCTCTTCGCGCGCCGTGCCCACGATCACTCGCCGAAATGCCCGGCAATCTCTCGCATGTCGCCTCCCCAATCCACGGGAAGCGTGCCCTGCTCCACATACTGATGGAAACTGCTGAGCGACCAATCGCGCACCCGGGTGACGAGGCCGTGCTTCACGGGATTGAAGTGAATGTAATCGACGTGTCTCTCCAAATCCGCCTTATCACGAATGGCGTGCTCCCAATAGCGGCGCTGCCAGATGCCCTTCTCGCGCTTTTTCAATTTGCTCATTGAAGGCGGGCCGGCCTCCATACCTCGCGAAAAGCCGCCTTTGATCAGATTCCAGCGCGATGAAAAGTCGATGTCATGGTCCGGAAGCGACCAAATCGCATGGAGATGATCGGGCAGGACACAAATAGCAACCGTCTCGAACGGACGGCGCTGCTGGACGGTCCGATAAATTCGTCTCAGGCGATCAGCTTGATCGACAAGCAGCGTGCTCGAGCGATCTTCGAGTGCGACCGTGAAGAAGAACGTGCTGCCCTGTGCGCGCCGATATCGAGACAGTTGTGATCTCCTCGAGCAAAGGCGTGGGCACGCTTTCGCTTTGCCCACCCTACGATAGTAGCGAGCTGCCGTAGGGTGGGCAAAGGCGCGAAGCGCCGTGCCCACGATCACTCACAAATTGCCCGGCTGTCGCGCATAACCCTGCAAGCACGGCGGCCGCTGTGCGCGCCGATATCGAGACACTGGCGATCAACTCGGGCAAAGACGTGGGCACGTAGTGGCTATCCCGTCGCCTTCGCACGCTTCTGCGGCTTCCGCTTGCAGGTGCCGGGCAGCTTCGCCGCCAAGAAATCGGCGAGCGCTTCGACGCGCGCGGGGCGCGGGCCGCCGGGCGGAGTGACGAGGTGCACGGCGCCTTCGGCCTGCTTCCAGTCTTTCAGGATGACCTCGACGGTCCCGGACGAAATGGCTTCGCCGACGATGAACTCGGGCAGCTCGGCGATGCCGAGGCCGGCGATGAGCGAGGGCATCACGGCTTCACCGTTGTTGACGCGAAGCTGGCCGCCGGGACGGACGCTGGCCTGCTCGCCGGCGGCGTTGGTGTAGTGCCAGAGGTTCGGTGTCGAGAGATAGGCGTAAGCGAAGCATTTGTGCTCGGCGAGATGCATCGGATGCGTGGGACGGCCGTGCTTCCTCAGATAGGACGGCGCGGCCACGGTGAAGCGCGGCATGGTGAACAGCCGCCGCGCGATCAGCGAGGAATCCGGCAGGCGCGCGATCCGCACCGCCATGTCGAAACCTTCGCCGATCAGATCCACGGTCGCATCGCTCAAGTGAAGATCGACCGAGACCTCCGGATAGGTCTCGAAGAACTCCGGCAAGAGCGGCGCCACCGCCTTGATGCCGAACGTCATGGGCACCGCCAGCCGCACCAGGCCGCGCGGCGCCACCGATTGCGCCAGCGCCTCGTTCTCGGCTGCTTCACCATCGGCCAGGAGCCGCGTGGCGCGATCGGCGAGCTTGTGGCCGGCATCGGTCAGCGCGAGACGCCGCGAGGTGCGGTTGAACAAGCGGGCCCCTAACCGCTCCTCCAGGCGGGTGACAGCCTTGGACACCGTCGCCTTGGACATTGTGAGCTCGCTGGCGGCCCCCGCAAACGACCGTAGCTCCACGACTTTTGCGAAAATCGCGAGCGCCTCGAAATCGGGGAGTTTGGCCATGGCTGGGTCCGTCAGGGCTATCCTGGGAAACAATGTGTTTCAACAGTTTCTATTTCTATACCACAGGCGGCGGCTTATCCAAGGTCCATCAGGAATTGAGGACTGGTCCAACCCGGGGAATGACGCAAATGATCGAACTCAGACCTTTCGACAAGCTCGGCGGCGCCGATGACGGCTGGCTGAAAGCCAAGCATCATTTCTCGTTTGCCAGTCACTACGACCCGAACAACATGGGTCATGGCGCCTTGCGGGTGTGGAACGACGACGAGATCGCGCCGAACACCGGCTTTCCCGCCCATCCCCACGCCAACATGGAGATCATCACCTATGTACGCGAAGGCGCGATCACCCATCAGGACAGCCTCGGCAACGAGGGCCGCACGGAAGCGGGTGACGTGCAGGTGATGAGTGCCGGCAGCGGCATCCGCCACTCCGAGTACAATCTCGAGCCGACCAGGACCCGGATCTTCCAGATCTGGATCGAGCCTGTGGCGCGCGGCGGTCAGCCGACCTGGGGCTCAAAACCGTTTCCGAAGGCGGATCGCTCCGGCAAGCTCGTCACCATCGCGAGCGGCCTCGACGGTGACACCGACGCGCTGCCGATCCGCGCCGATGCGCGGGTGCTCGCCACCACGCTGAAGGCCGGCGAGAGCGCGGAGTACGAGCCGCACAAGGCGCGCCACCTGTATCTGGTGCCCGCGGCCGGCGCGGTCGAGGTCAACGGCGTGCGCGTCAATGCGCGCGACGGGGCCGCGATCCGCGACGAGAGCAAGCTGACCATCACGGCGCTCGAAGATTCCGAGCTCGTACTCGTCGACGCGGCGTAACACCCAGCAACCAGCCATCACATCCAATCCCAACGGAGACCACCATGACCAAAGTTCTCGTCCTCTATTATTCCGCCTACGGCCATATCGAAGCGATGGCGAACGCCGTCGCGGAAGGCGCGCGCGAAGCCGGAGCCACCGTCGACATCAAGCGCGTGCCTGAGCTGGTGCCGGCCGAAGTCGCGAAGGCTTCGTATTACAAGGTCGATCAGGCCGCCCCCATCGCCAAGGTCGAGGACCTCGCCAATTACGATGCGATCATCGTCGGCACCGGCACCCGCTTCGGCCGCATGGCCTCGCAGATGGCCAACTTCCTCGACCAGGCCGGCGGGCTCTGGGCCAAGGGCGCGCTGCACGGCAAGGTCGGTGGCGCCTTCACCGCAAGCGCGACCCAGCATGGCGGCCAGGAGACGACGCTGTTCTCAATCATCACCAACCTCCTGCATTTCGGCATGGTGATCGTCGGCATGAACTACGGCTTTGCCGGCCAGATGAAGCTCGACGAGGTCACCGGCGGCGCGCCCTACGGCGCCACCACGATCACCGGCGGCGACGGCAGCCGCCAGCCCAGCGCCAACGAGCTCGCCGGCGCGCGTTATCAGGGCCGCCAGATCGCGGAAACGGCGAAGAAGCTGCACGGTTAGGCCAGGGCTTCAATCTGCTGCATGGCAGATGCGACGCGGGCGGCATTCTTCTCACGGGGATGCCGCCCCATCTCTATGAGCGACAACGAGACGACTTCCGGACAGGACTTTGCGATAGCGATGGCTTTCGAACTTCTCTTGATTGCACAGATGATCCGCAGGCCGGCCCAGGCGCTGGCGCGCCGCTGGTATTGCCGCAGCCTGTTTCGCGCCTCGCGCGGCCGGTTTCACTGCGCCGAGTGCACCGGCTCGTAATCCGTCACGCCCGCGTGATGTCCGCGTGCGGCGGGATGCTGACATCAGGCGCAGATGCGGGTGCCGTTGAAAGCCACCAGCCGTCACCGGCGAACCAGCAGGTCTTGTCGGGCGCCTCGCCCCGCCGCAGCGACTGCACGCTCTCCCAGTCCTTTGTGAACGCTTCGGCCAGTCGCCGGCCTGCCTCCGCATCCTGAAGCCCGGCGCAGCCGATGAACTGGGCGCGGCTCAGGAATTTCGCGGGCCAGGCCGTGCCCTGCTGCGGGCGCGTGATCATCAACATGCCGCCGAGCACGCCCGCCGGCGCCAGCGGAAACACCAGCCGGCCGCCGGGCCGCAGCGCCTCCAGCCATTCCGCAGCCGGCTGCGCCGCGCCCGCACAGACGTAGATCACGTCGACATCGGGCAGATCGGAGGAAACGCCCGAGCGCGCGCGCAGCTCGACACTGGCGATGTCCTTCAGATTCTCGCGCGCAAGCGCTGCGAGCCGTTCGTCGACCTCATAAGCGTAGACACGGCCGCCCGGCCCAACGAGCTCGGCGAGGATCGCGGTGTAGTAGCCCGTGCCCGCGCCGATCTGGAGAACCGTCTCTCCTTCCTTGACACCGCAGCCGCTGAGCCAATGCGCGTGCGCGCCGGGCATGCCGATGTTGATGCCGTGCGCCGGATCCAGCGCCAGCAGCGTGTTCTGATAGAGGAAGGCGGGATCGTCATCGGGCGTCACGACATAGGGATGGCCGCCCAGCGTGATCGACCACGGCCCGGGCCCGGCGAAGGGTTCGCGCCTCACCGTGCGAAAGGCCTGTTCGAGGCGAGGGTCCGTGGCCCTGGCCGCGGCGCAGATCAATTGCGCAAAGAACGCGCGATATTTGTTCGAACGATCGTGCATGTCGCCTCCTGGCTGAGGCGGTCACGATAGCACAATTAATGCGATATTCGAGTGACCGCTGCAACCGGCGACAGTTCAGCGCGCCTTGCCCATGGCCCGCGCGGCCAAGGCTGCAAGCCTTGGATGACGGCGCAGTCCCTGCGCGGCATGGTCGCGCAGAACAAAAGGCAGCCCGCGCCAGGACAGCGCGACGGTGACATCGGTCAGGGCGACCGGCTCGGCACCGAAGCGGCGCTTGTAGTCGTGATTGCCGATGCTGAGATCGAAGCGCCGCACGCCCTGCGCATGCAAGGCCGCCATGGTGCGCTCGGTCACGAGCAGCCCCGGCGAGCAATTCGCCCATCGCTTGCCGGCATGGCCGATCCGCAGCAAATAATACGTCGCGCCGGATCTGACGCCGAACGTGGTCGCGACGATGCCCTCGTCACAGACCAGCGCCGAAACCACCGCATAGCCTTCGGCAACGCCCTGCCGGGCGACATCGCGGTAGAAGCGGGCATGGGTGGGGTCGTTAAGGACGAACCGCGAGCCGAGCTGCTGCATGCGCTCTTGCTGCTGGATGTCGATCACGTCCAGAAGCTCGTGTGCCCGTGCAACGTCGGCGGCGATTTCGAAGCGGGCGCCGGCATGCCGGCTGAACACGCGCCAACAGCGTGACATCTGCATGCGCTTGATCGAGGCCTGATAGTCCGCATAGTCGTCGCCCATCAGCACGAGATTGGCGTTCAGCGAGCAGGAGCCGGAGCGGCCGAGCGACACCAGCGGGTTCGGCTTGGCGCCGACATAGGACGGCATCTTCTTGAAGCGAAGCAGGTCGAAACGGTCAGGCAAGGCGCGCAAGCCGTCGACCAGCGCCGCACTGATCGCCTCTGCGCCGGCCGCATCGAAATTCGCATCGCCAGCAACGATCGGAGCGTTATTGTCGGAGACGCCGAGATCGGCAAACTCGACCATACGGATGCCGCGCCTAAAGTGGCTGAACATCGGCACGACGGCGATGTCCTTGGCCGTCGCCGCGTCGGTGATGACGGCGATCAGCGGCGAGACGCCTTCAAACGCCCCGTACCAGGCACCCAGCCAGTAACCATGCTGAAACGCGGTGCGATGCCCGGCGTTCAGGCGCAATGCCGCCTGTCGCCAGTCGCGCAGGAAATCGATCGAGATTCCCGACACGCTGGGGGCCCGACCGTCTAGCTGCTCGACGCTGAGAAAGGCCATTTGCGGGGCATACAGTTACTGAACACGTCCAGATAGATGATGTTTTGCCGCTGACTACAAGTTAGGTTGCTGCTTATCGTTAAGCGGTTACCGTCAGCCCGCGCGCATGTTTTCAGCCGTGCCGATATCCGAACGCGCGGCTGCGACAGGTTGTCAGGCATCGGGTTCACCTTGCGCGACGCATTGGAACCTGGCCAGAAAGTGCAGCCCTGCGACCGCAAGCGCAAACATGAACCAGACCGGATTCTGCCGCTCGACCAGGAAGGTCTCGGTCGTTCCGAAGTAGAGGCCGAACAGCCAGATGGTCAGGAACAGCCTGCCCAGCGCATGGCTGCGATTGTGGGCCTGGACCTCCTGGAAATTGCGCAGCGGTGCGAGCACGAAGATGAGGATGACGAGCAAGAGGCCCGGCAGGCCGATGGTGACGGCAAGGTCGAGATAGCTGTTGTGGCTGTGCGCCGCGGTCACCGCCCATTCCGAGCCCTGGATAGTCTTCCCCTCCGCCGCGCCGTCCCAGAACGCCGCATAGCCATGACCGGTGATCGGCCTTTCAGCAACGGCTCCGAGCGCAAACTCCCAGATCTCGGAACGGCCGGTGAAGGTGGGGTCGATCGGAAGCGCCCGGGTGATGCCGCCGAGCACCGGGCTCATGACGCTGCCGACCGTCAGCAGGTTCATCACGATCAGCGGCGCGAAGCAGATGATCCGCTTCAGCCACAGGCTTCTGATGGCATAGACCACCGATGCCAGTGCATAGACCGCAAGACACAGCACCGAGGACGTCTTGCCGCCGGTGAAGATCAGGAAGATGCCGGAAAGCAGCGCGATCGCCGGCCCCATCACGAAGGAGCCCACGGCCGTCAGGTAAATGCCTGTATAGACCAGGATCGACATCACCGGCGAGGCGATGTTCTTGTGGCCGAAGCTGCCGCGCCAGTCGCCGGCAAGCTGCGGCTCGGTGATGTCGAGCGCGGTGTGGATCGAATATTGCGGGGCAAGGATGATGCCGAGATAACATATCACCAGCAGCACCAGCGCGGCGCCGCCGAGGCACAGATCGAAGCTTCGCTGCGTCGGCGGCAGCAGCGGCAGCAGGATAGCCAGCGTGGTTGCGCTGGCCGCGAGCACGAAGCGCTGGATCGAGATCTCGCGGCTCTCGGAGAATGCGAGATTGATCATCATCCAGCCGATCAGGCAGAGATGCAGCGGCGTGACCAGGCTTCTGAGCGAGGGCGCGTCGGTCGTGCAGGTGAGCAGCACCGCGATCGCGGCCAGCAATCCGAACGAGACATAGGTCGTCGCCAATCGTCCGCTGCCGATGGCGGCGACGTCGGGATTGCGCAGATCGGCAAACGGATCGAGCGTGATCAGGACCAGCAGCAGGCTTGCAACGGCAACAAGACAACGCGCCGTGCTCGCGACGTCGAACTTCGCCAGCGAATCGCGCAGCGCCTCGCCCAGCGAGCGGGCCTCGACGTCGGTCATGTCTGCGGCGCTGCGATCCATGCCTCAAGGCCTGCCGGAACGATGGGGGACCCCAAGGGCCTACACCGGGTCTAGCCCATCCCCGTTAACCATCCGTCAACCAGCACGCCCGAGGCGGCAGGGACCCGGCTCTGCCGCGCGACGCTGCGCGCGATTTCGTAATATTGCAGCGCGCGCTGCTCCAGCGTCAGATTGTCCACGATGTAACCGCGCGGATCGAATTTTCCCGCGGTGCAGCCGGCCCAGAAATCGGTCCAGCGCTCCTCGAAGCCGGCGGGATCGGTGAACTTGAGCCCGCAGCGATCGTCCCAATAGGGCACCGACGAGACGGGCGCGAACTGGACGCGGTGCGGGTAATAGTCGGGATCCCGCCACGGACCGCCGGGATCCCAGGCGAACACCGGCACGCCGCAGGACAGCGCCTGCTGGTAGGCAATGCCCTGGCTCTCGTTCTGGCACAGGAAGATCATCGCGCGCGAGCGTGCCAGCGCGGACCGGTAGTCCTCCTCCCTGTAGCTGCCGTAACGCAGCTCGGTGAAGGAGCGGCCTTCCCTCGTCAGCCTTGCGCGAACCGGCTCGAGCAGCTCCGGCACGTGCCGCTCGCGATCCAGGCTGACCTTGTCGTAGATCAGGACGTCGACGGTCTTGTCGCGCGGGCGCGACGGCGCCCAATGATCCGTGTCGATGCCGACGGGCCAGGCTTCCGTCTCAGGCCAATGCGGCCGGTACATCTCGGCATACCACGGACCGGGCACCAGGAATTTCCTGACTGGAAGCCGCCTGAACAGGTCAGGATCGTCGAACGGATGGTTGTAGGCACAAACGCCAAGCAGGATCGGGTTCTTCCACGCAAACTTGTCGAGCAGGAAGGCGCGGCCGATGATGCAGGCGACCTCTTCCTGATGCTGCGCGATGTAGCCGTAGTCGTTGACGCGATAGCGGATCCCGAGCCGGTCGAGCCCGGCGCAGAGATTGAGGAACACGCGCAGCTGCCCGCTCATGCGCGGCTCACCAAACAGCATCTTGCGCGCCATGCGACGCAGGTGGCGGTCGCCGGGAAACCAGCGATCGTCCTTGTCCTCGTAGAACAGGTTGAGGATCATGTCGTCGGGATCGTAGTCGAACGTCTTTGCGGGCACTTTCATCCATCCGCGGCATCAGGGCCGGTAGTTTCGCACGAGACCGGCTGTCGTACCTGTCGAAATCAGCGACAGACTTAACGCCCCGGGTTTAACGCTAATCTACGAAACCGATCATTTCGGCCGCGTTCGCAACACCGATCTGGTTCTTATCTGGGTATCATCTGCGCACGCCAGGATCGCGGCTGCAGGCCGCCTGGTTAACAGATCATTAAACACGATGAGCCCTCGCTTGCCTCTCGCCGAAGCCATGCTCGATGCAGCGACTACAGCCCCAGTGGCGGCGGACGCGCGTGCGACGTCGCCTGCCGTGTCGGTTGTCATCCCCGCGAAGAATGCCGCAGCCTATATCGGCGAAGCCATCGAGAGCGCGCTCATGCAGGGCGGCGTCAGCGAGATCATCGTCGTCGACGACGGCTCGACCGACGGCACCGACGCAATCGTCCGCGCCATCCGCGAGCCGCGGCTGCGCCTGATGCGGAACGACGCCAGCGGCGTGTCGGCCGCGCGCAACCTCGGTGCCCGCAACGCGCGCGGGGACTGGCTGCTCTTCCTCGATGCGGACGATCGCCTGCGGCCCGACGCGGTCAAGACATTGCTGGCGACGGCCAGGACCGCTCCGCAGGCGGTTCTGGTCTACGGCGACTACAACACCATCGACAGCGCCGGGCGATCGATCGGCCGCCGCGGTCTCTTGAAAGGACGGCTCAAGCCATCGGGCAATGTGCTGGAACGGCTCGCCGGCGGCAATTTCATCGTCAACGGCGGCATCATGCTGATTCGCGCAGATGCCTTCCACACCAGCGGCGGCTTCGACGCTTCACTGCGCTATTGCGAGGACTGGCACTGCTGGTGCCGGCTCGCCGCAACGGGCGAGTTCGCCTATGCGCCCAAGCTTCTGCTCGATTATCGGCTGCACACAGCCAATACGATGAATGCGGCAGCGCGGACGCCACAGGATTTCTTCCCGGCGGTGGCGCGCGTGTTCGGTGACGAGCTCATCCTAGGCAAGCTGCCGTCAGGCGCGGCAGCGCGGCTGCGGCAGGCGGCCGAGATCCATCTCGTCACCTATGCTGCGACGCAGGCGGTCCGCTTCGGGCGATATCGCGAGGCGCTTGCCTATCTCGGCATGGTCGGGCAGCGATCGCTCAAGGCGATGCCGCGGTCCGCGATCAAGATCGCGCTTTCCTGTCTTGGGATCTAGCGTCGCTGCGCCAACCCGTCAGGAGGGGATCTTCGAGGCCTGATAGGGCTTCGGATCGAAGCCGAAAGCTGCGAGCGCGGACCCGACAGCCACCAGCAAGGGATGCATCGCCACGACGGCCTTCGATGACGTCAGCAGGCGGAACGAGCGGATCAGAGACAGCGGCAGCCGTCCGAGCGTCTGCGCAAACAGGCGCGCCCGTGCCGACGCACCGTGCGCGGCCTTGGATCGCACACGATAGTTGATGACGCCGATGCGCAGGCCCCGCCTGGCGATCCAGCCGAAGCCAGTGCGGCTTTGCGGCACGGTCTCGGTGATGACGGCTTCCGCGGTCCAGTGGAAGATCATACCGGCATTGCGGCCGCGATAGAAGAAGTCGCAATCGCCGCCACCGAGAAAATTGAACTGCAGATCGAAGGCGGGGCTGCCGAGCCGCTCGAACGCAGCGCGCGTGATCAGGCAATTGCCGCAGCCATAGATCATCGGCACAGCACCGGTGTAATCGTAGGCAGGGCAAAAGGCGGGATGACGCGCGAGCCAGGGCTGGCTGTCATCGTCAAACACGGGCAGCACCGGTCCGCCGACGATGTCGGCACCGGTCGCCTCCGCCGTGCGAACCATCAGCTCGAGCCAATCGGGCGAAGCGATCTCGTCGTCGTCGATCATCAGGAAGCGGGTCGCGGCGGGAAACACCGCCTGCGCCGTCTCGAACGCGGCGTTGATCGCCCGGCAATTGCCCTGCCGCTTCTCGACCAGACAGATGCCCTGGAGTTTGCCTGACACGAGGTATTCCGCAGCCACCGGCGCGCTCGCGCGTGCTGCCGCATCGTTCTCAACCATGACCACCGCGAATGAGCGCGGGGTGCGCTGATTGACCAGCGAATCCAGCGTCAGCCGCAGATGTTCAGGTCGGCGGAAACAGGGAATGCAGACGACGATGCCGACCGAGAGGTCGATGACGCGCGAACTCGCCGCGATCTCCCTGAAGGGATCGCGCAACCTTTCCGAGATCCGGCTGGCGGACAAATCTGTCGGGATCAGCGTCATTGCGGTCTCAATGCCTGAGATATGTTGAGAAAGCCCTGCCTCGACTGTCCCGCGACGGCACCGCCGCACGGGACAGATGCGTCCCAATATGAGCGGCCTGCCCGCGTGATCAAATTGCACCGCGACGGCGATGTCGCGTCGGTGAGGCGTCCTATCATGCGCTTCGTCGCTTTAGCGTATTTTTCCGGCAGATTGCTTCGCGCCTCTGCAATTCGCAGTCCATCACGCGCCAGAAGCGCACGCATGGACGATGCCGTAGTTAACGTGGGGTCCGATTAACCCGGCTGTAAGCACCGCGATCGGTGATGCCCCGCGGCATCGGATTTGCTCTTCGAGGCCGCGCGATCTTTCCTGTAAATTTAAGTCGAACAAGCGCGGTTGGAAACAATGGGCAAGTCGGCCACGATCGATTTCGCGACGGCGACGCTGCCGAAGCTCGAAGCGTTCGACGGCGCCGCCGTGCTGCAGATGTCCGGCGCAGCGACTGTCACGTCGTTGTGCGGAGGCGCTGAGCCATGCGTGCGCTGATCGGCCGTCAAGCTACGATGCCGGACCGGTGCGCGCCGCCGGGCACGCATGGTAAAGAACCGTTAATCACTGGAGGGCTGCCGGCACCGGGGCGGCGCAACGACGCAGCAGAGGCGGCGTGCCCTTAAACGCTTTGTTTGCCATTTCGGTGAATAGTCCCTCAATGAGTATGGTTAATTTTCCCTGTTGCGTTGATTGCGCACCTATATCCCCGGTGCGAGGCGTAAAGCGAAGAGTAACCCCTCAGCCCGCGACCGTTGCAATGAAAGCTGGGGACTATGCTTGACTACAACCAGCCGATCGATCGGGCCAAAAATCCGACCGGGTCGGAAGCCCCGCGGCGGAGATCCGAGTCCAGCTTCAACGTGCTGGAGCTCGCCAGCCTGCTGTGGCGGCGCAAGACCGCGATTGCCTCCGCCGCACTGATCGGCGCGTGCCTCGCCGTCGCCGTCGGCAAGAGCCTGACACCCCGTTACACTGCGACCGCGCAGCTCTATGTCGATCCGCGCGAGCTTCAACTGGTCGATCGCGAGCTGACGCCGCGCGCGCAGGACGTCTCCGGCATGTCCATGCTGGTGGAGAGCCAGGCGCGCCTCATCACCTCCAACAGCGTGCTGCTGCAGGTAATCCAGCAGGCGGGTCTCGACAAGGATCCGGAATTCGGCGGCAGCGACGGCAAGAGCCTGGCTGCCTCCTTGCTCGGCCTGGTCGGCCTCCAGCTCCGCACGCCTTCCGCTGCGGAAGCCAAGGAGGTGCAGCTCGCCGCGCTCGACGCGCTGAACAGGCACATCACGATCCGCAAGACCGAAAAGAGCTTCATCGTCGACATCGAGGTCTGGTCGACCGATCCGGCGAAGGCGGCGATGCTGGCCAACACCCTGACCAACGCCTACCTCACGGAATCCCGCAACTCCCAGGCCATGGCGGCGCGGCGCGCCACCAGCGAATTGTCGGGCCGGCTGAAGGAGCTGCGCGAGCGGCTGCGCAATGCCGAGACCGCGCTTGCCAACTACAAAGCCCAGAACAATTTCGTCGGCACCCAGGATTCGCTGATCTCCGATCAGCAACTCTCCTCCAGCAACCAGCGCCTGTCCGCGGCCCGCGCAGCGACGATGGACGCCCAAGCTCGGCTGGACCAGATCGAGGCCAACAAGCGGACCGCCGCGGATGCGGGCGCAATCCCCGAAGCGCTGCAATCGCCGACCATCGCCAATTTGCGCGCGCAATATGCCGACGCCCGCAAGAAATATGCGGAGCAGACCGCCGAACTCGGACCCCGCCACCCGGCGCTGCGGCAGACCGAGAAGCAGGTCGAGGATCTCAAGCGCACCATCAACGAAGAGATCGATCGCTTCGCACTGTCCGCCAAGAACGACCTGACCCGCGCCCGCGATTACGAAGCCTCGCTCAACCGGGCGCTGGAGGTGCAGAAGCGACAGAGCGTGCAGCTGAGCCAGGCGGCGGTGCGCCTGCGCGAGCTCGAGCGCGAAGCCGACGCCAGCCGCGATGTCTACCAATCCTTCCTCAAGCGCTCGCGCGAGACCGAGGAACAGGAAACCCTGAACACCTCGGCCGCCCGCGTCATCGGCGAAGCCACCATACCGCAACGCCGCTCGTTCCCGCCGGGCATGGCCCTGTTCGCGATGATCGGCTTCGGCTTCGGCGCGCTCGCCGCCATCTTCTGGTTCGTCGCGGCCGAGCATCTGTTCAACGGCACGACCACCCCCGAACCGAGCCGCCGCGAACGCAAGCCTGCGCCCGGAATTGCGATGCCTGAGGTCGAAGCCACCGCGCCTCCGCCCGCGCTCGCGCTGGTCGAGAAGCCGCTGATCGCCCGGCTCCAGGAGGCGGACGTGATCCGCACGCTCGGCGCGATTCTTGCGACCGGCAGCGGCGTCGACCTGACCCGAATCGGCTGGCCGACACTCCGGCCCGGATTTCCGTTGACGACGCTGCTCAACGCGCTGCGCGACATGCGTGCGGCGACGGCGCGCCGCGCCGGCAGCAAGACGATGCCCGTGATTGCGCTGGTCGGAGCCGGCCAGACCTCGGGGCGCAGCGTGACCACGTTGAACTTCGCGCTCGCGGCCGCGCGCGACGGCAGCCGCGTGCTGATGATCGATGCCGACCATCAATCACACGCGCTCTCGAACAGGATCAAACGCCCAGGCAAGACCGAAACCGGCAAGGTGGGCTGGCTCTCGATCGTCAGCAAGGCCGCGCGCGAGATCAAGACCGTGAACGGCATCTCGGTGCTGCCGGCGACCAAGACCGATGCCGACAGGGCCACTGAGTCGATCCGCAAGGCAATTGCGCAGGCGCGCGCGGCCGGCGGTTATGACCTCGTCATTCTCGACGGTCCCGCGATGCCGCTCTCGGCCGCCGGCCGCAAGCTGCTCGATGTAGCTGACGCGCTGGTGGCGGTGCTGCCGACCAGCCACGACATCAACGACAGCATGGAAGAGATCCTGACCGCGCTCGGCGCCGCCCAGCGCAAGCTCGTCGGTGTCGTGCTCGACGAGCTCACCCCGGCAACCCAAACGCTCCAGCGAGGCAAACAATATGCTTGAGCGCCGCGTCAATCTCGAAGGTCGGGCCGCAACCGCCGACGTGCCCCGGATCACTATCGGTGGCCTGCGCATGGCCGCGCTCGACCTGGAAGCCACCGCCGACTTCATGATCGCGGCGACCGATCAACGTCACCGCATCAACCGGCCGCTGTACCTGACCTCCGCCAACGGCGAGGTGCTGGCGCGCTGCTCGACGGAGCCGCAGATCGAACGCCTGTTCCGCGGCGCCGATCTGATCAATGCCGACGGCCAGCCGCTGGTGGCGGCCTCGAAGCTGCAGTCCTGGTTTCCATTGCCGGAGCGCGTTGCCACGACCGACCTGTTCCATGTCGTCGCGCGCAAGGCGGAGGTGACCGGTCGCACCTTCTACATGTTCGGCGCCAGCGAGGAGGAGAACGCCGCGGCCGTCAGGCGTGTCCAGAACATGTATCCGAGGCTCAAGATCGTCGGATACAGCCATGGCTATCTCCATGGCGAGGCGCTGCGGGCCAAGGTCGACGAGATCAACGCGCTGGCGCCCGACTTCCTGTGGGTGGCGCTCGGCGTCCCCAGCGAGCAGGCTTTTGTCGAGGAATACACGCCGCGGCTGACCAATGTCGGCATCATCAAGACGTCAGGCGGCCTCTTCAACTTCCTGTCGGGCAGCCGCTCCCGCGCGCCGCGATGGATGCAGAGGGTCGGGCTTGAATGGGCCTGGCGTACCTGGCTCGAGCCGCGCCGTCTGTTCTGGCGCTATTTGACCACCAATCCCCGCGCGATCTATCTTCTCTTCAGCCGCAACCCGCCGATCAATCGCTGAGGCCTAAAGCGCGATGTGATTAGGATGAATCACAATCGCGCTTTTAGGTTATTGTTTGAGCATGATCTTTTCGGAAAACCGCTGCACACTTTTCCGGATCATGCTGTAGCGCATCCGCCTCGATTGCGTTGCGCAGCCGTCAGACGATTGCGCGTTTCAACACCGGTCGCGCCTCGTCCACGGCCAAGTCCGTCTCCGGCTGGAGCGGCGGCGCGATCGGCAGCTCGATCGGCCGCAGCAGCTCGGCCACCTGCTTGGCCGGCAACGGCTTGGAGATCAGGAAGCCCTGCATCTCGTCGCAGCCATGGGTGCGCAGGAACGCTTCCTGCTCGGCATTCTCGACGCCCTCGGCAACCACCGTCATGCCGAGCGCCTTGCCCATGCTGATGATGGCCTGCGCGATCGCCTGGTCCTCCGAATCCTGCGGCAGGTCGCGCACGAAGGAACGGTCGATCTTGATCGTGTCGATCGGGAAATGCTTCATCAGCGACATCGACGAATAGCCGGTGCCGAAATCGTCGATTGCCAAGCGGATGCCGCGGCTCTGGATCGCGTCGAGCACCTTCAGCGCACGCCCGACATTGCGCATCATCATGCTCTCGGTGACCTCGAGCTGGAGCAGCACCGGCGACATGCCGGACGCCGCCAGCGCTTCGTCGACGTCCTGCAACAGATGCTCGTCGGCGAACTGCCGCGGCGACAGGTTCACCGCCATCGACAACGGCAGCAGGCCGCGGCGCTGCCAGGCCATCGCCTGCGCGCAGGCTTCGTTCAGCACCCAGCGGCCGATCGGCACGATCAGGCCGGTTTCTTCCGCGAGCGGGATGAACTGC
This sequence comes from Bradyrhizobium sp. BR 10261, assembly GCF_019455395.1. Lineage (NCBI taxonomy): Bacteria > Pseudomonadati > Pseudomonadota > Alphaproteobacteria > Hyphomicrobiales > Nitrobacteraceae > Bradyrhizobium > Bradyrhizobium sp. BR 10261. The sequence goes on along the minus strand of NZ_JACOFQ010000007.1, from coordinate 200,995 downwards.
GCCGGCGAGACGTTGCCGAGATCGGGATGGTTCCAGCGGAGCAGCGCTTCCACGCCGGTGATCTGCCCCGTCTCCATGTCGACCTTGGGCTGGTAGTTCAGCGAGAACTGCTTCCGTTCGAGCGCCCGGCGCAACGCGCTTTCGAGCGACAAACGTTCGATCGACTGCGTCTTTACTTCCTTGGAGAAGAGGCGATAGCCGTTCTTGCCGTCTTCCTTGGCGAGGTACATCGCCATGTCGGCGTTCTTGGTCAACGTCTGTGCATCGGCGCCGTTGGCCGGATACATCGCGATGCCGATCGAGGCCGTGGTGTGGCATTCGTGACCGGCGAGCTCCATCGGCTCGGCGAGCGCGGCGAGCAGCCCGGCGGCGATGCGCTGGACATCGTCGATCTCGCCGCACTGATCGAGGATCACCACGAACTCGTCACCGCCGAGGCGCGCCACAACGTCGCTGGTCCGTAGCGCGCCGCGCAAGCGATTTGCCACCTCGAGCAGGAGCAAATCGCCGGCCTCGTGCCCGAGCGAGTCGTTGATGACCTTGAAGCGATCGAGATCGATAAACAGCACTGCGAAGCGCTGATCATGGCGCTGCGCGTCGTCGATCGCTTCGCGCAGCAGCCCGTTGAAGGTCTCGCGGTTCGGCAGATCGGTCAGGCTGTCGTGCGAGGCGAGGTATTCGATCCGCTCGTCGGCTTTGTTCTTCTCGTCGGCGCGATCGAAATTCTCCATCGCGAAAGAGACGTTGTCGGCGAGGCGCTGCAACAACTCGACGAACTCGGATGTGAAGGTGTCCTGTTCCGTCGACATGTAGATCATGACGCCAACGGCCTTGTCGTGCGTGATCAGCGGAAATGCCGCGCCGGAGCGCGCGCCATCGGTGCGGACGACAGCATGGAAGGCGCTGACGCGGCTGTCGTTGACATAGTCGTTAACGATGCAAGGCTTGCGCGTGCGGAACGCCGTCCCGCTCATGCCCCGCCCCTCGGGTCGGCCGGCGTCGACGGAGAGACGGACATTGCGGGTGGTCCCGGCGGAAGGTCCCGCGGCTGCCACGATCGCGAGCTGATCGCTGTCGGCACTGGCGAGCGCAATGGTCGTCGAGGTAAACTTGCCGCCGGTGGACGCGGCCCGGCAGACGAGCTCGAACAGCTCAGCGCGAGACTTGGCGCGCACAATCGCTTCATTGGTGGCGCTGAGTGCCGCGAACATGCGCGTCAGGCGCTCCTTCTGCGCTTCGGCCCGCGCACGTTCGTCGGCCCGATCGAAATTGTCGAGCGCAAAGGCGACATTGGCCTGCAGCCGCTGCAGCAGCTCGACAAATTCCGGCGTGAAGGTGCCGCGCTCCGGCGAGTTGAACACGAATACGCCCTCGATACGGTCGCCGTTGAACAGCGGCAACGCCGCGGCTGATCCGATGCCGTGGCGGCGGGCATTGTCCGCCCAGGGCTTGATCCGGTCGTCGGACAGCACGTCATTGCTGATGCAGGGCTGGCGGGTACGGAAAGCCGTTCCGGTCAACCCGCGGCCTTCGGGCACCTGATCCGAGGTCGAAAATCTGAAGTTGCGAACCGCATCTGCGTTCGGACCGTAACAGGCGGCGACGCGGAGCAGCTCGGCCTTGTGATCGACCAGCGCGATGGCGGCCGAGGTGAATTTGGCGCCTTTCGCCGTTGCTTCGCAGACGAGATCGAACAGCTCGGCACGCGAATGGGCGCGCAGGATCGCCTCGTTGGTCGCGCTCAGCGCCGCATACATGCGCGCCAGGCGTTCCTCCTCCTCGGCGATCCGGGCCTTCTCGGCCTCGCGGTCGAAATTGTCGATCGCAAAGCAGACATTCTCGGCGATGCGCAGCATCAACCCGACGACTTCGTCATCCTTGGCCCAGGACTGGCTGAGGAAGGCCAGGATGACGCCGATGCTTTGGCCGTGCTTGACCAGCGGCGCCGCGACAAGCGCGGCGACGCCGGTGTTGACGTTGGGCTGCTCCCACGGCGTTCCCTTGGTGCGACGCGCGAGATCGCGCTCGACAATGGGCTTCTGTGTTCGAAACACCTCGCCGGAAATGCCGCGGCCGTAGGGATTGTCGGGATCGGTGGAGTAATGGGTCCGCGCCGCGATCTCCAGATTCTCGCCGGTGCCGGCGACGGGCTTCAACCAATGCGAATCCGGCTCCTTCAGCAGAACGAAGGTCGCCAGCGACTTGCCGCCGTGCACGGAGGCGTCGCACACGAGCTGATACAGCTCCTGCTCGTTCTTTGCACGAAGGATGGCTTCGTTAGTCGCGCTGAGCGCGCCGAACATGCGGTTGAGCCGCCGCGTCGTCCGCTCGCTGGCCTGCCGCGCGGCCTCGCGCGCAAAATTCTCCAGCGCGTAGGAAATGTTGGTCGACATGCGCTCGAACAGCGACACCATCTGCTCGTTCAGCGAGTTGGCCTCGCTGCGGGTCACGTACAGCACACCGACGCTGCTGCCGTTACACAGAAGCGGTAACGCCGCCGCGGCGCCGATATTCGCTTTGGTCGCGCCCTCACGCCATGCCAGCGAGCGCGGATCGTTCAGATAGTCGTTGCTGATGCAGAGCTTCTGCGTGCGAAACGCTTCGCCGCCGACACCCAAGCCCTCGGGCGCGCCGGCTTCGGTGGTGATCTTGAGCGCGCGCAGGCGAGCCACATCGTCGCCACGCCCGGCAGCGAAACGCAGGTGCTGGCCGTCCGGCTGCACCAGGAACACGGCGACGGCCATGAAGTCTCCGCTGGAAAACCCGGCGTCGCAGACCATCTGGTACAGCTCCTCCGGCGATTTCGCGTAGAGGATCGCTTCGTTAATGGCGCTCAGCGCCGCAAAGGTGCGCGCGAGTGACGTCGACACGGTCTCAACTCCCGGGCATTTCTGCCGATTTTTCCCGGGTACCTTATGAATAGGGATCGCCTAAATGGTCGTTATTGCGGCAGGGAAACCGCCAATCAGAGTGAACGAGCAGCGAATGCTAGCTGAAAAATGTCCGGGAATAACGCCGCGCGGCAGGAGCCTTCGACCAAAGGCGCGCTCTGTTTACGAATTTGCAGCCCTGTATTGGTTTACGGGAGATTGATATCGCACCTCCGCTTTGAGACGATGGCATCCAACAACAGGTCCGTTAAAGGCACGAAAGCCGAGGAAACGCCATGCCGATCGTCAAGGCCGACCGTCTCACGCGCGTCAGCGCGGCGCTGCTCCGAGCCGCCGGCGCCTCCGAGGACTTCCAAATCGCCCTCGATCTGTCCTGACACATCCGGAGACAGCAGCATGGACAGGCAGATGGTCCTGGTCGGCTTCCTTCAGGCGCAGAACTGCACGAACTTGCCGAGCTCGTGGCGGCATCCGGACTCGCGCAGCGACTTCATGTCTGCGGATTATTACCAGGAGATCGCGAAAATTCTCGAAGCCGGCAAATTCCACATGGCCTTCTTCGACGATCGTCTCGCCATGCCGGACCGCTACGGCAACGACCACGCCCACACCGTCGAATACGGCATCCGCTGCGTGAAGATGGATCCGATTGTCGTGCTGACCACGATGGGCATGGTGACCGACAAGCTCGGCCTGGGGGCAACCTGCTCGACCACCTATTACGAGCCGTTCGACGTCGCGCGCCGCTTTGCCACGCTCGACCTGATGTCGGGCGGGCGCGCGGGCTGGAACGTCGTGACCTCGCTCAACGACGGCGAGGCGCTCAATATGGGACGGGACTCCCATCCCGAACATGATTCCCGCTACGACAAGGCCGACGAATTCATGGAGGTCGTGCTCGGCCATTGGGACACATGGGAGGACGGCGCGCTCATCATGGACAAAAAGACTGGCCGCTTTGCCGATCCGACCAAGGTGAAGCGGCTCGATCACAAGGGCGCGGCCTTCAAGTCCCGCGGGCCGTTCACCGTGCCGCGCTCACAGCAGGGCCATCCCGTCATCATCCAGGCCGGCGCATCCGGCCGCGGCCAGCGCTTTGCCGGACGGTGGGGCGAAGTCATCTTCACCGCCGCGCGCAATCTCCAGGGCGCCAAGGACGGTTACGCCGCCGTGCGCAGCGAGGCCGCCAAGGCCGGCCGCGATCCTGATCAGATGTTCCTCTGCAATCTGACCACTCCGGTCTGCGCTGCGACCCAGGCGGAGGCGGAAGACAAGATGGCGCTGATCAACAAGCTGCCGCTGGAGATCGACGCGCTGTCGCTGCTATCCGAAGCGCTCAACTACGATTTTGCTTCCAAGGGTCTCGACGAACCGCTGACGACGGACGACCTCAGGAGCATGCAGGGCATTCTGGGCATCCGCGACGGCGTGCTGAAGGCTTCGGGCAAGAGCAACCCGAGCGCGCGCGACTTTGTCACCTTCTCCGGCCGCGGCCACGTGCATGACGCCATGGTCGGCGGCCCCAAGGAAATCGCGGACAGGCTGGAAGAAATGTTCGTCGAGCGCGGCTGCGACGGCTTTGTCATCGCGGCGACGTACGTGCCCGGCTCCTATGCCGATTTCGCGCAGCATGTCGTGCCGGAGCTGCAGCGGCGCGGCCTGTTCCAGAAGGACTATCGCGGCAAGACGCTGCGGGAGAATCTCGGCTTGACGCGCCCGGCCGCCGGTGCCTGGAAAGTGCAGCCGCACGATGCCGCAGAATAACAACAAGGACAGAACATGCGCTGGCTGAAATTCACCGCCTCCGGCAAGACCTCCTGGGGCGTGGTCGAAGGCGATCAGGTGATAGCGGTCGACGGCGATCCCCTCAGTGAATGGCAACGCACGTCGCGCACGCATCCGCTGTCGAAGGTGAAGATCGAGCTGCCGCTGATCCCCCGCACCTTCTACTGCGTCGGGCTGAATTATCTGAAGCACCTCAAGGAAGCCGCCGACAAGGCCGGTACGGTGCCGGCCGTGCCTGATCGCCCCGAGATCGGCTACCGCGCCCAGAACGCGCTGATCGCGCATGACGAGGATGTCGTGATCCCGTCGTTTGCGACGGAGAAGATCCATTACGAGGGCGAACTCGTGGTCGTCATCGGCAAGAAAGTGAAGCATCTCACCGAAGCGAACGCGATGGAATGCGTGTTCGGCTACACCATCGGCAACGACGTCAGCGAGCGTTCATGGCAGAGGGCCGATCGCAGCCTGTGGCGCTCGAAGAATGCCGACACGTTCAAGCCGATGGGTCCCTGGATCGAGACCGAGGCTGATCTTGCGACGATGGAGACCATCGTGCGCGTCAATGGCAAGGAGACCAACCGCTTCGCGACGAACGACATGATCTTTGGCGTGGTGCCGTTCCTGGTCGAGCTGACCAAGTATTTCACCCTGTGGCCGGGTGATGTGATCTGGATGGGCACCGATGGCGCGTCACCTGACATCAAGCACGGCGATGTCGTGGAGATCGACATCACGGGTATCGGGACGTTGCGGAACAGGTTTGTGCGGGAAGGAAAGTAATCGACAGTGGCGCAGGGCGGGCAAAGGCGCTCTTGCGCCGTGCCCACCATCATTCTCCACCATGAAATAACGTGGGCACGCTTCGCTTTGCCCACCCTACGGCACCCCCGTGCCTCAAAACGGCAGCGCGACGCTGGTCTTGATTTCCTTCAGCACCACATTGCTGCGGACGTAGCGAATGCCGGGGATGCGGAACATGAACTCGTCGAGAAAACGATTGTAGGCCGCCATGTCCTGCACGACGACGCGCAGGTGATAATCGGCATCACCGGTGGTCGCAAAACACTCCAGCACCTCGCGGCGCGTCGTGACGCGCGAGACGAACTCGTCGACGAATTTGGCGTCGTGCCGCTCCAGCGAAACATGGAGGATGGCCGACATCGCAAAGCCCGCCTGCTCGCGCGCGATGAGGGCGGCATAGCCGCGGATGACGCCGCTGTCCTCGAGTGCGCGCACCCGGCGCCAGCAGGCCGAGGTCGACATGCCGACCTCATCGGCGAGCTGCTGGTTGGTGGCGCGACCGTCCTTCTGGAGATGAGCGAGAATCCTGATGTCCTGGTCTTCAATCATCGAGGGCCTCAAATTGATAAACTATACCACATTTTGGTCAAACTAGCAAAAATCTACCGATATCCCAGCTTAACTGGGAAAAAAAGGTAAGACCTACCAGTCCCCCCGGCCTAACCTTCGCTATCGGCAGGATGCCGCGCGAGGTCCACCATGGACGCCATTCCGTCACTCGATGCCTACGAGCTCTCCGACCGCTACGATCGCGAGGAGGGCCGCGTCTTCCTTACGGGCACGCAGGCCATTGTCCGCATCGCGCTCGATCAGGTGCGACGCGACCGTGCGGCGGGGCTCAACACCGCCGGCTTCATCTCCGGCTATCGCGGCTCGCCGCTCGGCGGCATCGATCTCGAACTCTGGCGCATCCAGCAGCGGCTTGAGAAAGACCGCATCGAATTCCTCCCCGCGGTGAACGAGGACCTCGCGGCAACCGCGGTGCTCGGCTCGCAACAGGTGGAGACGCAAGGAGAGCGCGAGGTCGATGGCGTGTTCGGGCTGTGGTACGGCAAGGGCCCCGGCGTCGACCGCTCTGGTGACGCGCTCAAGCACGGCAACGCTTACGGCTCCTCGCCACATGGCGGCGTGCTGGTCGTCGCCGGCGACGATCATGGCTGCGTGTCGTCCTCGATGCCGCACCAGTCCGACGTCGCCTTCATGAGCTGGTTCATGCCGACGCTGCACCCCGCAAGCGTCCACGAATATCTTGAATTCGGCGAATATGGCTATGCGTTGAGCCGCTTCTCCGGCATGTGGGTCGGCTTCAAGGCGATCTCGGAGATCGTGGAGTCAGGCGCCTCCGTCGTGCTGCGCCCGCCGCGCCTTTTTCGCACACCCGACTTCACGCCGCCGCCTGATGGCCTGCACTATCGCTGGCCCGATCTGCCGGGCCCGCAAATCGAGGAGCGGCTGGAGGCGAAGAAACACGCGGTGTACGCCTTCGCAAAAGCCAATCCGATCGATCGGCACATCTACGACATTCCAAACGCCACCTACGGCATCGTCACCACAGGCAAGGCGCATCTCGACCTGATGGAGGCGCTGCGGCTGATGGGCCTCGACGAGGCCGCCTGCCGCAGTATCGGCATCGATATCTACAAGGTCGGCATGGTCTGGCCGCTGGCGCTGCACGACGCCATGGATTTCGTGAAGGGCAAGCGCGAGATCCTCGTGGTCGAGGAGAAGCGCGGCATCATCGAGAGCCAGTTCAAGGAATATTTTTACGACTATCCCGGCAGCAAGCCCGAGCGCATGGTCGGCAAGCATGACGAAAACGGCGCACGACTGATCTCCTGGATCGGCGAGCTGTCGCCACGCGCCCTGGCTGGCGTGCTCGCCCGCCGGCTCGATCCGATGTTTCCAGGGCTCAATCTTGCCGCGCGTGCGGCCGCCCTGATGCCGGAAGCTGCGCGCACGATCAACGTCCTGGGCGCAACACGTACGCCGTATTTCTGCTCGGGTTGCCCGCACAACACCTCGACAAAAGTGCCCGAGGGCTCGAAGGCGCTGGCCGGCATCGGCTGCCATTTCATGGCGAGCTGGATGGACCGCGAGACCTCGTCGCTGATCCAGATGGGCGGCGAGGGCGTGAACTGGGCGGCATCGTCGCGATTTACCGGCCACAAGCATGTGTTCCAGAATCTCGGCGAGGGCACCTATTACCACTCCGGCTCGATGGCGATCCGTCAGGCGATCGCTGCGAAAGCCAACATCACCTACAAGATCCTGTTCAACGACGCCGTCGCCATGACCGGCGGCCAGCCGGTCGACGGCCCCGTCAGCGTCCATGCCATCGCGCACAGCGTCCGCGCCGAGGGTGTGACGCGCATCGCGCTGGTATCGGACGACCCCGCGCAGTTCTCGCCGGCGAACCTACCTGATGGCGTCACCATCCATCCGCGCGAGGAGATGGATGCGGTGCAGCGCGAGTTGCGCGAGGTCTCCGGCGTCTCCGTGCTGATCTACCAGCAGACCTGCGCCACCGAGAAACGGCGGCGGCGCAAGCGCGGGCAGATGGCCGATCCCAAGCGCTTCGCCTATATCAACGACCTGGTCTGCGAGGGCTGCGGCGACTGCTCGGTCGAGTCCAACTGCCTCAGCGTCGAGCCGAAGGAGACGCCGTTCGGCCGCAAGCGACAGATCAACCTGTCCGCCTGCAACAAGGACTTTTCCTGCCTTAACGGCTTCTGCCCGAGTTTCGTGACGGTCGAAGGCGCGACGCGGCGGAAGAAGAGCGCCAGCCAGATCGACGCGATCGGCCGCGCCGCCATGCTCCCCCTCCCCTCTTCCGCAACACTCGACCGGCCTTACGACCTGCTCGTGACCGGTGTCGGCGGCACCGGCGTGATCACGGTCGGCGCGCTGATCGGCATGGCCGCTCATCTCGAGCGACGCGGCGTCTCGGTGCTGGACTTCACCGGCTTTGCCCAGAAATTCGGTCCCGTGCTGAGCTACATCCGCCTGGCCGCAAGCCCTGAGGCGCTGCATCAAGTCCGTATCGACCAGGGTGCAGCCGACGCGCTGATCGGCTGCGACCTCGTGGTCAGCTCGTCGCCGAAGGCCTCCGGTACCTATCGCCGCGGCACGCGCGCGGCGATCAACACCGCAGAGATGCCGACAGGCGACGTCGTCCGCCTCCGCGACGCCGATCTCGCCTCGCCTGCGCGCCTGCGCGCCATCCGGCAGGTCATCGGCAACGACAATGTCGACAGCATCGACGCCAATGCGCTCGCCGAGCGCCTGCTCGGCGATGCCGTTTACGCCAATATCATCATGCTGGGCTTTGCCTGGCAGCGCGGACTGGTGCCGGTCTCGCTATCGGCGCTGCTGCGCGCAATCGAGCTCAATGCTGTCGCGATCGAGCGCAACAAGCAGGCCTTTGCGTGGGGCAGGATCGCTGCCGCCGATCCGGGCTTCCTGCCGCAGACGAAAGAAGCGCCGAAGGCCGAGACGCTCGACCAGATCATCCTCAGACGCTCCGATTTCCTCACAGCCTACCAGGATGACGCCTACGCGGCGCGCTACCGGGCGCTGGTCGGAAAAGTCCGCGAGGCCGAAGCCGGGCTCAACAGCGAGGCGCTGACCGAAGCCGTCGCGCGCGCCCTGTTCAAGCTCATGGCCTACAAGGACGAATATGAGGTCGCGCGTCTGCACATGCAAAGCGGCTTCCTCGATGAGCTGAAGCGCGAATTCGAGGACGGCTTCAGCGTGCAGTATCATCTCGCGCCGCCATTTCTGCCGTCCGGTCACGACGCGCGCGGCCGCGCGCGCAAGCGCGCTTTCGGCCAGTGGATCCAGCTGCCGCTCGCGGTATTGGCGCGGCTCAAGGCGCTGCGCGGAACGCCGTTCGATCCGTTCGGCTATGCGGCCGAGCGGCGAACCGAGCGCGAGCTGATTGCCTGGTACGAGAGCATCATCGCGCAAATGCTCGGCAAGCTCGACGCAGCTCATCTGCCCGATCTCATCGCCATCGCCAAAGCGCCGATGGAGATCCGCGGTTATGGGCCGGTGAAAGACATCGCCATCGCGAAAGTGAAGCCTGAGGTCGAGCAGCTGCTTGCGCGTCTTGCCGCATCTTCGCCGGCAACGATGCGCGCCGCCGGTTGACGCCATTCCCGATGGCGTGTTCGGGCGATTGCCGCCGTCGCGCCGATGCCTTCGTAGGGTGGGCAAAGCGCAAGCGTGCCCACCCTTTCTATCAATCGGAAAAGACGTGGGCACGGCGCTTTGCGCCTTTGCCCACCCTACGAATGTCTGCGTCTCACGAATACGGATTGATCAGCTTCTGCTGCTCGGCGCTGTGATGCACCAGCATGTCGATGAAGGTCCTGACCTTCGCCGACAGGTGATGGCGATGCGGATAGACCGCGTTCATCGACAGCTCGACGGTCCGGTATTCCGGCAACAGGCGCACGAGGCGGCCTGCTTCAAGGTCGTCCTGAATGAGAAAACCCGCCATCAGGCAGACGGCGGCACCTCCCAGTGCGACCTTCCGCAGCGCTTCTCCGCTGTTGGTGACGAAGCTGCCTGAAATGCGCACCGACGCCGGTGCACCCTTGCGATCGAGGAAGCGCCACTCGTCGCCAAAGGGATAGTTCAGGTGACGACCGCAATTATGCGCAGTGAGCTCGTCGAGCTTCTGCACCCGGCCGTGCTTCTCGATGTAATCGTGGGAACAGCACAGCACGTGACGCCAGGTGGCCAGGCTCCGGACAATCAGGCTGGAATCCGGCGGCGGGATCATACGCAGCGCAACGTCGTAGCCTTCCTCGATGAGATCGACGTCGGCTTCGCCCATGCGTAGATCGACCTTGAGCTCCGGATAGGCCGACAGCAGCTTCGCCACCACCGGGGCCACGAATGGCACCATATGGGTGGCGACATGGATGCGCAGCGTTCCGCGCGGGGCCGACTGCAATTCGCCGGCGATGTCGTCGGCCTGTTCAATATCGGCGAGGATCTGGACGCAGCGGTCGTAATAGGCCTTGCCGATCTCGGTCAGGTTGACCTTGCGCGTGGTGCGATGAAGCAGCCTCACCCCGAGCCGCTCTTCCAGCGCCTGGACGTGATTGCTCACCATGGTGGTCGACATGTTGAGCTTGCGGGCTGCTGCGGAGAAACCGCCGGTCTCGGCCACCCGGCTGAACACTTCAATGCTGGTCAATCGGTCCATGGCACCACCTCGGCAGCAATCGCGCGACAGGAACGGCAATCGCTCTGGGGCAGTCGCGAGCCTCACCGCGTAGAGATCAGGCACCAAGCCGGCGGCCCCGATTATCCACCCTGAATGGATAATCCTTCCAGAATTTTGCCAATTATCACTTGCCCCGGCAAGACCGATAGTCTCAGCGAGCCGACCGGAGAGCGCCATGTCTGAAATGCCCCGCACCGAGACCTTCCAGCAAGCTACTGAAATTACGCGTGATTACGCCAAGGCGCCGGCAACAATCGCGGCCCGCAAGATGGTTCGACGCGCGGCCCTGATGCTCGCGCTCCTCGCCGGCGCTGCAACCATGGCCTATTATGGGCACGACTACTGGACCACCGGCCGCTACCTTGAAACGACCGATGACGCCTATGTGAAGGCGGATTCCACCATCATCGCCCCGAAGGTCTCCGGGTATATCGCGAAGGTGCTGGTCGGCGACAACGCGAAGGTCAGGGCCGGCCAGGTGCTGGCCCGGATCGACGACCGCGACTTCAAGGCAGCGCTCGGCCAGGCCCGCGCCGACGTTGCGGCAGCGGAAGCCTCCGTGCGCAACCTCGACGCCCAGCTCGAGCTGCAACAGCCTGTGATCGCGCAGAGCACCGCCGACGTCACGGCTGCCGATGCGAATCTGAAGTTTGCGCAGGAAGAGCGGGCCCGCTACGACGAGCTCATGAAGTCTGGCTCCGGCACGATCCAGCGCGCGCAGCAGACCGATGCGGCGCTCCGCGCCAGCAACGCGCAATTGCAGCACGCCCAGTCGGGCCTGGTTGCCGCACAACGCAAGGTCGACGTGCTGACCACCCAACGTGCGCAGGCCATTGCGCAGCTCGATCACGCTCGCGCGGTGGCCGATCAGGCCGAGCTGAACCTGTCCTACACCGAGATTACCGCGCCTGTTGACGGCACCGTCGGCGCCCGCAGCCTGCGGGTTGGCCAGTACGTGCAGGCCGGCACGCAGCTGATGGCGGTGGTTCCGCTCGATGCGGTCTACGTCGTCGCGAATTTCAAGGAGACCCAGCTCACGCATGTTCGCGCGGGCCAGCCGGTCGAGCTGCACGTCGACAGTTTTCGCAATCGCACGCTGCATGGCCATGTCGACAGCCTTTCGCCGGCCAGCGGGCTTGAATTCGCGCTGCTGCCTCCCGACAATGCGACTGGCAATTTCACCAAGATCGTGCAGCGCGTGCCGGTGAAGATTGTACTCGACGATCACAGCCTCACGGGCCTGCTGCGCCCCGGCATGTCGGCGGTACCGACGGTCGATACCAAAGCAACGGTAGTGGCCGAGCGCGAGACAGCCAGGCGCCTCGCCGACAACGCGCCGCGGCCAAACGGAGGCTGATGTCGCGGAGGATCGCGCGGGATTGTCAAGTTGCCTGATGATCCTTCCCGGACTTCCCTTGTTATCGAAACGTCCCGACGAACACATCCTGTCTCCTATCAGAGACGAGGCTTCCATGAGCACGCTTCAACCGACACTCGATGCAGCATCGGCTGCCAACCTCCCGGCCGCGCAAGCGGCAGCCGCAACGCCTGTCGTGTCCGCGAAAACCTGGATCGCCGTGGTCGGCGCCACGCTCGGCGCCTTCATGGCGGTGCTGAACATCCAGATCGTGAACGCTTCGCTCGCCGACATCCAGGGCGCGATCGGCGCCGGCATCGACGACGGCGGCTGGATCTCGACGTCTTACCTGATCGCCGAGATCGTGGTGATCCCGCTGTCCGGCTGGCTCGCGCAGGTGTTCTCGATCCGCATCTATCTGCTGACCAACGCGATCCTGTTCTTGGGCCTGTCGGCAGCCTGCGCGCTGGCGCCGGACCTGCCACAAATGATCGTGCTGCGCGCCGTGCAAGGGTTTACCGGCGGCGTGCTGATCCCGATGGCCTTCACGCTGATCATCACACTCTTGCCGCGTGCCAAGCAGCCGGTGGGGCTTGCACTGTTCGCGCTGTCGGCGACGTTCGCGCCGGCGATCGGCCCGACGATCGGCGGCTATCTCACCGAGAACTTTGGCTGGCAGTACATCTTCTACGTCAACCTCGTGCCCGGCGCGATCATGGTCGGCATGCTCTGGTATGCGCTCGAGCCCAAGTCGATGAAGCTGTCACTGCTGCGCGACGGCGACTGGGCCGGCATCATCACCATGGCGATCGGCCTCTCCGCCCTCCAGACCGTGCTGGAAGAAGGCAACAAGGACGATTGGTTCGGCTCATCCTTCATCGTCAAGCTCAGCGTGATCGCAGCCGTGGCGCTGACCGTATTCCTGATCATCGAGCTGACCGTGAAGAAGCCGCTGTTGAACCTGCGCCTGCTGGCCCGCCGCAATTTCGGCTTCGGCATGCTCGCCAATTTCCTGCTCGGCGTCGCGTTGTACGGCTCGGTTTTCATCCTGCCGCAATATCTGGCGCGCATCCAGGGCTACAATGCCGAGCAGATCGGCACGGTGCTGGCCTGGACCGGATTGCCGCAGCTGGCGCTGATCCCGCTGGTGCCGCGCCTGATGCAGAAGTTCGACGCGCGGATCATCATCGCCATCGGCTTCGTGCTGTTCGCCGGCTCGAACTTCATGAACATCTTCATGACCAACGATTACGCCGCCGATCAGCTGCTCTGGCCCAACGTCGTCCGCGCCGTCGGCCAGGCGCTTGTCCTGGCGCCGCTCTCGGCGGTCGCAACATCAGGCATCGAAGCTGAGAACGCGGGATCGGCGTCCGGCTTGTTCAACATGATGCGCAACCTCGGCGGCGCCGTCGGCATCGCGCTCCTGCAGACCGTGCTGACCAAGCGCGAACAGTATCACTCCAACGTGCTGATGCAGTCGGTCTCGGTGTTCGAGCAGGCCACCCGCACGCGGCTGGAACAACTCACGCAGTATTTCATCAATCACGGCGTGCTCGACCGAGCGGATGCGTCACATCGCGCCTATGTCGCGATCGGCCATGTCGTACAGAAGCAGGCCTATATCCTCGCCTTCAGCGACACGTTCTATCTGCTCGGCATGGCGCTGATCGTGGCCCTGATCGCGGTTCTCTTCCTGAAGAAGTCCGGCCATGTCTCGGCCGGGGAAGCCCACTGACCCCAAGCCAAAGGAGAACGACCATGAAGCCCCGCATGAATTTCTACCAGGCCGCCCCCGATACGATGAAGGCGCTGATGGCGCTGGAAGAGCAGATCCAGTCGACCGGACTTGAGAAGTCGCTGATCGAGCTCGTCAAGATTCGGGCTTCGCAGATCAACGGCTGTGCCTTCTGCATCAACATGCACACCGAGGACGCCCGCAAGCGCGGCGAGACCGAGCAGCGCATCTATCTGCTCAACGCCTGGCGCGAGTCTCCGCTCTATACCGACCGCGAGCGCGCCGCGCTTGACTGGACCGAGTCGGTGACGCTGATCTCCGAGACGCATGCGCCCGACGATGTCTATGAGCAGGTCCGTGCGCATTTCTCCGATGCGGAGACGGTGAACTTGACGGCGCTGATCGGCGCCATCAACGCCTGGAACAGGCTGGCGATCGCGTTCCGCGCGGTACATCCGGTGAAGGTGAAGGCGTCGGTGGCGTGAGCTCACCACAACGACGGTCTCGTAGGGTGGGCAAAGGCGCATTTGCGCCTTGCCCACCTTCTCTCCATGAATTCAAGAAGACGTGGGCACGCTTCGCTTTGCCCACCCTACGGTAGCGGAGCGTACCCCTTAAACCGCGGTCGCCTTGGCGAACTCCACATAGATCTCGCGCAGGCGCATCGCCATCGGGCCGGGCTTGCCGTCGCCGATCGTCTTGCCGTCGACGGCGATCACCGGCTGCACGAATGCCGAGGCCGAGGTGATGAACGCCTCCTTGGCGGCGAGCGCCTCGGCGACGGTGAAGGAACGCTCTTCGACGCGAAGCTGTCGCTCCTGCGCAAGCGCGATCACCGCCTTGCGGGTGCAACCCGGCAGGATCGCGTTCGAATTCTGTCGGGTGACGATGACGTCGTCCCTGGTCAGGATGAACGCCGTGGACGAGCCGCCTTCGGTGACGTAACCGTCTTGCAGCATCCAGGCTTCACCGGCGCCGGCTTCGGCCGCGGCCTGCTTCGCCAGCACCTGCGCCAGCAGCGCCACGCTCTTGATGTCGCGGCGCTCCCAACGGATGTCGGGGACCGTGATGACGTTGATGCCGGCCTTGGCCGAGGCGGCGTTGATAATGTCCTTCTCCGAGGTGAACATCACCAGGCTCGACTTGACGTCGGCCTGGGGGAACGGGAAGTCGCGACTCTTGTCGGCGCCGCGGGTGACCTGGAGATAGACGAGGCCGCTTTCGAGCTTGTTGCGGGCGATCAGCTCTTTCTGGATCTCGGTGATGCGCTCGAGCGTCTCCGGCAGCCTGAGCTTGATCTCGCCGACCGACCGCTGCAGCCGCGCCAGATGCGATGCGTTGTCGACCAGCTTGCCCTCCAGCACGGCCGAGACCTCGTAGATGCCGTCGGCGAACAGGAAGCCGCGATCGAGCACCGAGATTTTCGCGTCTGCGAGCGGGACGAATGAGCCGTTGACGTAGGCGATCGAGTCCAAGGCGGGTCTCCTGGCGGGAAAGTGGATTTGGGGCGCTTATACGCGAAACGGGGGCACCAAGCACCCTCGTTTCGTCATTCCGGGGCGGCGCGTAGCGACGAACCCGGAATCCATCTCACGCCATGGACTGCCGCCCGATGGATCCCGGGTTCGCGCGATGCGCGCCCCGGGATGACGACGGCTTAATGCGACAGAATCTTCGACAAGAACTTCTGTGCGCGGTCGCTTCTCGGCTTGCCGAAGAAATCGTCCTTCGGGGCGTCCTCGACGATCTCGCCGCGGTCCATGAAGATGACGCGGTTGGCGACCTTGCGGGCAAAGCCCATTTCGTGGGTCACGACCATCATGGTCATGCCTTCGCGGGCGAGATCGACCATGACGTCGAGCACCTCGCTGACCATTTCCGGATCGAGCGCCGAGGTCGGCTCGTCGAACAGCATCACGATCGGGTCCATCGCGAGCGCGCGCGCAATGGCGACGCGCTGCTGCTGGCCGCCGGAGAGCTGTGCCGGAAATTTCTGCGCCTGCTCCTTCAGGCCAACGCGCTCCAGGAGCTGCATGCCCTTGGCGACCGAATTGTCGTGGGCCCGGCCCAGCACCTTCTCCTGCGCAAGGCAGAGATTGTCGATGATCTTCAGATGCGGGAACAGCTCGAAATGCTGAAAAACCATGCCGACGCGCGAACGCAGCTTCGGCAGATTGGTCTTGGGATCGTTGACCTTCGTGCCATCGACACTGATGTCGCCGCTCTGGAACGGCTCCAGCGCGTTGACGCATTTGATCAGGGTCGATTTGCCCGAGCCCGAGGGGCCGCAGACCACCACGACCTCACCCTTGGTAACGCTGGTGGTGCAGTCGGTCAGCACCTGGAATGTCGGGCTGTACCATTTGTTGACGTGGCTGATTTCGATCATGACCGGCTTTACTCTAGCGGATGATGGCGATGCGCGCCTGGAGGCGGCGGACGCCGAAGGACGCGATACAGGAAATGGTGAAGTAGACGATTGCGGCAAACAGGTACATCTCGACCAGACGGCCGTCGCGCTGCGCGACCTTGCTGGCGGCGCCGAGGAAGTCGGTGATCGACAGCACGTAGACCAGCGAGGTGTCCTGGAACAGCACGATGGTCTGCGTGATCAGCACCGGCAGCATGTTGCGGAACGCCTGCGGCAGCACGACGTAGCGCATGGTCTGCGCGTAGGTCAGGCCGAGCGCGCTGGCCGCGGCCGGCTGCCCGCGCGAGATCGACTGGATGCCGGCGCGCATGATCTCGGAGAAATAGGCCGCCTCGAACATGATGAAGGTGATCAGCGAGGAGGCGAACGCGCCGACGCTGATGGGTCGCGACGCTCCGGTCAGCCACTGTCCGATATAGGGCACCAGAAAATAGAACCAGAAGATCACCAGCACCAGCGGCAGCGAGCGCATGAAGTCGACATAGACGCCGGCGATGCGGCCGAGCACCTTGTAGCCGGACAGCCGCATCAAGGCGATCGCCGTGCCGAAGACGAGGCCGCCGAGTGCTGCGAGGCCCGTCAGCATCAGCGTGAATGTCATGCCCTCGTAGAACAGGTAGGGCAACGCGCGGATGATGACGCCGAAATCGAAATTGCTGAACATGGCGCTATTTCCCCGTGATGTAGCCGGGGATCGCGACCCAGCGCTCGAGGAAGCGCATCGCGGTCACGACGACGGCGTTGACGAGGAGATAGAGGATGGTCGCGGCCGTGAAGGCCTCGAACACCTGGAACGAGAATTCCTGCATCGAGCGCGCCTGCCCGGTCAGCTCGATCAGGCCGATGGTGATGGCAACCGCGGTGTTCTTGATGGTGTTGAGAAACTCGGAGGTCAGCGGCGGCAGGATGATCCGGAACGCCATCGGCAGCAGGATGTAGCGATAGCCCTGGATGGTGGTCAGCCCGAGCGCGGTGGCGGCCATCTTCTGCCCGCGCGGCAGCGAGGAGATGCCGGCCTGCAATTGGATTGCGACACGAGCCGACATGAAGAAGCCGATACCGATCGCCGCCGTCCAGAACGGGGCGTTCGGCAATTGCTTCAGCCACAGGCCGGCGGGCTTCGGCAACAGCTCCGGCAGCACGAAGAACCACAGGAACAGCTGCACCAGGAGCGGCATGTTGCGGAAGAACTCGACCCAGCAGAAGCCGAACCAAGTCGCCGCCTTGGACGGCAGCGTTCGCATCACGCCGACGATCGAGCCGAAGATCAGCGCGATGATCCAGGCGAGCACCGCCGTCTTCAGGGTCAACACCAGGCCCGACAGCAGCATGTCGAGATAGGTGCCGGTCCCCATCGGATTCGGCTCGAAGAAAATTCCCCAGTTCCAATGGTAGTTCACGTGTCCCCCGCGCGAACGCGCCCGTCAGAGGTGTCCCGGGCGCTTATGCAAATGTCCGGCCACTCCCTCCAGAATGGCCGGATTTTTTTACCTCTCCCCGCATCCGGCTGCGCCAAGGTTTCGGCGGACAAGAGCAGGGAGAGGCGAACGGCATCTTACTTGTAGTCGTCCGGATTCGGCGAGTCCGTCGGCTTGGCGAACTCGTTCTTCAGCTCGGGCGAGATCGGCGTGTTCAGGTTCAGGCCCTTTGGCGGGATCTTCTGGGTGAACCATTTGTCGTAGATCTTTTCGCCTTCGCCAGAGGTGTAGAGCGCAGCCGTTGCCGCATCGACCACCTTCTTGAAGGGCGCGTCGTCCTTGCGCAGCATGATGCCATAGGGCTCGGGCTTGGAGAACGCATCCTTGGAGATGGCGTAGTCATCGGGCGACTTCGAGCCGGCGACGAGGCTGGCGAGCAGGATGTCGTCCATCACGAAGGCGACCGCGCGATCGGTCTCGACCATCAGGAAGGCTTCGGCGTGATCCTTGGCCGGGATGATGTTGGCGCCGAGGCCCTTTGAGACATTGGCTTCGGTGAGCTGCTTGATGTTGGTGGTGCCGGCGGTGGACACCACCGTCTTGCCCTTGAGGTCGTCGATCGACTTGATGCCGCTCGACTTCTTGAAGACGTAGCGGCTGGCGGTCAGGAAGTGGGTATTGGTGAAGGCAACCTGCTTCTGGCGCTCGGCATTGTTGGTGGTCGAGCCGCATTCGAGGTCGATGGTGCCGTTCGCCATCAGCGGGATGCGCGTGGCCGAGGTCACCGGGTTGAGCTTGACCTCAAGCTTGTCGAGCTTGAGCTCCTTCTTCACGGCGTCGACGATCTTGTAGCAGATGTCCATCGCGAACCCGACGGGCTTCTGGTTGTCGTCGAGATAGGAGAACGGGATCGATGAGTCGCGGAAGCCGAGCGTGATGGCGCCGGTGTCCTTGATGTTCTTGAGCGTGCCGGTGAGCTCCTCGGCCCCAGCCTGGCTCACAGCAAAGGTGGCGACCAGCGCGAGGCCGATGTGACGGAAATGTTTCACTTTTTCTCCCCTTTCGGATGATGCGGCCGGATGCAAGCACATCTCGGGCCGGATTAGAATGTGACTTTCGGCTGGATGCCAGCTCAGGTTAACGGGCGCGGTAATTCACCGAGATCCCAGAACAAGCCGGCCATGACCGTCAAGGCCTCTTCTGTCAACGGCAGCAGAATGTGCTCATTGGGCGCATGCTGGGAGCAGCCAGGATAGGAGTGCGGGACCCAGATCGTCGGCAGGCCCAGAATTTCCGAAAACACGTCGTTCGGCAACGAGCCGCCGAAATTCGGCAGCACCGCCGGCGCCTTGCCGGTGGTGTTGTGGACCGAGTCAGCCGCCCATTTGATCCAGGGGCTGTCAAAATCGGTGCGCGAGGCGGCGAAGCTCTGGGCCGCCCGCACCTCGACCATCGGAAAGCCCTTTGCGACGAGGTGCGCCCGGATAGCATCGATCAGGCCATCGACCTTGGTGCCCACCACGAAACGCAGTTGCAGCACGGCGTTGGCATGGCCGGGAATGGCGTTGGCCGGCTTCTCGATATTGCCCGACGACATCGCCAGCACTTCCAGCGTGTTCCAGGCATAGAGCCGCTCGGCCGCGGACAGCCCCTCCTCGCCCCAGTTCTCGGCAAGCTGTGGCTCGTCCGCGGTCGGCACCACCTGCACGTCCGCAAGATAGCTGCGGATCTGGTTGGTCAGCCGCGGCGGCTTCAAGGCCCCGAACTGGAGACGACCATGGCCGTCGACCAGCGTCGAAATCGCATTGACCAGGATGGTCGCGGGGTTGGCGAGCACGCCGCCCCAATTGCCGGAATGGTTGCCGCCGTCGCGCAAATTCACATCCAGATGAACGCGGATGCCGCCGCGGCAGCCCAGAAAAAGAGTCGGCCGATCCGCCGACAGCCGCGGGCCGTCCGAGGCCATGAACAGATCGGCCTTGAGCGCATCGCGATTGAGATCGCAGACCTTGCCGAGATCGGGCGATCCGATCTCCTCGCCCATCTCGACGATGAACTTGGCATTGAAGCCGAGCTTGCCGCCGCGGGCCTCGCGCACCGCGCGAAGCGCTGCCATGTTGATGCTGTGCTGGCCCTTGTTGTCGGCCGTGCCGCGGCCGTAGAGGCGAATGCCCGCCTTCGTCGTGCGCCAGGGATCGCGGCCCTCGCGCCACTCGCCTTCCATGCCGTCGACGACGTCACCATGGCCGTAGACCAGCACGGTCGGCGCGGACGCGCTCTCGTGATGCTCGGCAAACAGGAACGGCGACTTGCCGCTCGGGGATTCGACGATGCGGCTCTCGAAATCGAGCGCGGCAAAGGCCGGTACCATCTCCTGTTCCAGATAGGCGCGCAGCTCGGGACCGCGCGAGGCGTTCTGGCTCTCGGTCTTGTAGGCGACGCGGCGGTCGAGTTCGGAGAGGAACGCACCGGAATGGAAGTCGTCCCGGGCGCGGGCGATGGCGTCGGCTCTGGTCATCAGTATCGTCTTCAACGTCCTGGAACGAGGCAGCGTAGCGGACTACGCGGACGCTCGAAAGTGGCGGGGCTTGCGATTTCGTTCTTGCTCTCTTGAGCCTGACTTGCCAAGGGCGGGTGTGCCGCCGATTTTGGCCTTGCCAAGCTCGAGACTTCTATTCTTGGCCCTTGCCAAGGGCCAATTATATGCAAGAACTTCGCCAAGTTGGGGCGCACGTCTACCATTCAAAGAGCGCTCAGTACAGGGCGCCGAGGGACCAGCATGGCCAAGCAAATCAGGCTCAACGCATTTGCGATGAACTGCGTCGCGCATCAATCGCCCGGGCTGTGGACCCATCCGCGCGACCGCACCGCCGAATATAACCGCCTGCCCTACTGGATCGATCTCGCCAAGACGCTGGAGCGCGGCCGTTTCGACGGGTTGTTCCTGGCCGACGTGCTCGGCGTCTATGACGTCTATGGCAACAGCCCTGACGCAGCCTTACGCAATGCAGCACAAACGCCGTCGAACGAGCCGCTGCTGCTGCTCTCGGCGATGGCGGCGGTAACGAAAAATCTAGGCTTCGGCGTCACCAGCAATCTCTCCTTCGAGCCGCCCTACCCGTTCGCGCGGCGGATGTCGACGCTCGACCATCTCACCGAGGGCAGGATCGGCTGGAACGTCGTGACAGGCTATCTCGACAGCGCCGCGCGCGGCGCCGGCAAGGACAAGCAGACCGGACACGACGACCGCTACGACATCGCCGACGAATATATGGAGGTGGTCTACAAGCTCTGGGAGGGAAGCTGGGAGGACGACGCCGTGCTGCGCGATCGCAAACGCGGCATCTTCACCGATCCCTCAAGGGTTCATCGCATCAACCATGAGAGCGCGAACTACCGCGTCAACAACACCATTCATCTGAGCGAGCCGTCGCCGCAACGCACGCCCGTGCTTTATCAAGCAGGCACCTCGCCGCGCGGCCGGCAATTCGCGGCAAAACACGCCGAATGCGTATTCATGTCGGGACCCTCGGCCAAGATCATCGCGCCGCGCGTCGCCGCGATCCGCGAGGAGGCCGCCAAGCTCGGCCGCAACCCGGCCGAGATCCTGATGTTCAGCATGATGACGATCATCCTCGGCAACACCGAGGCTGAAGCCGCGGCGAAATATGCCGACTACCGCTCGCATATCAATCCGGAAGGCGCGCTCGCCCTGATGTCGGGCTGGACCGGCATCGACTTCTCCGGCTACGAGCTCGACCAACAGGTCCGTCACGTCCAGAACGATGCCGGCCGCAGCGCGCTCGACAACGTCACCCGCGGCGACCCCGACCGCCTCTGGACCGTGCGCGATGTCATCGAGCATGTCGGCATCGGCGGTGCCGGCCCGGTCGTGGTCGGCACGCCCGAGAGCGTCGCCGACAAGATCGAGGACTGGTTCGAGAGGACCGACGTCGACGGCCTCAACGTTGCGTTTGCGATCTCGCCCGGCGATTTCGAGGATATCAGCGATATGCTGGTGCCGGAGCTGACCAGGCGCGGGCGGTACAAGAAGGACTACGCCAAGGGCACGCTGCGGGAAAAGCTGTTCGGCGACGGCCGGGCGCGGCTGAATGCGCCGCATCCGGCGGCGGGGTATAGGGTGGGGAGGAAGGAGTAGTCGCCGCACACGCGCTGTCATGCCCCGGCTTGACCGGGGCATCCAGTACGCCGCGGCCTGTCGAGTAAATCACGACTGCCTCGGAGTACTGGATCGCCCGATCAAGTCGGGCGATGACAGCTGAGAGTGTGGCGGCATTCGCACGACCGCCTACACCTTCCCGTCCACCATCACCTCGATCAGCTTCGTCCCCGGCCGGCCGAACGCCGACGTCAGCGTGGCCTTCAGTTCGCGGGGATCGCTGACCTTGATCGCCTCGCAGCCGAGCGCCTTCGCGGCGCCCGCAAAATCGACCGGCGGATCGACGAAATCCATGCCGACATAATTGTCGTCGCCATGGAAGGCCAGCAGGCGCTGCTTGATGATGCGGTAGCCGCCATTGTTGGCGATGACGACGTTGAGCGGCAGCTTGTGATGCGCGGCGGTCCACAGCGCCTGGATCGAATACATCGCGCTGCCGTCGCCGGAGAAGCACACCACCGGGCGATCCGGATTGGCGATGCTGGCGCCGACCGAGGCCGGCAGGCCCCAACCGATGCCGCCGGAGGCAAGGCCATGATAGCCATAGCGATCGCGGTGTGGACGCAAGTTGGTGATCTGGCGGCTCGAGGTGAGGCCTTCGTCGACGAGGATGGCATTGTCAGGCATCGCCTCGACCATCTGCAGCACGAGATAGTCAGGATCGATGGGGTTGCGGCGCGCGCTCTTGCCGATCTGCTCGACCAATGCGGCACGCCGCGCTGCCCAGTTCTTCGGCGCAAGCTCGGCCAGGCGCTGTTTCGCGCGGCTCGCCAGCGACGCGCCGCCCATCTCCTTCAGCACCGGGATCAGCGCGCGCAGCGTTTCCTTCACATCCGCCTTCAGCGCGATCTCGGCGCCGTAGTTCTTGGCGATCTCCCAGTCGACGAGACCGATCTGCACGATGCCGAGGCCATCAGGCAGCGCGTCGACTTCGCTATAGACCGACATGCGCAGGGGATCGCCGCCGAGCGCGATCAAGAGATCATAAGGCGCCAGCGTATCGCGCGCGACCTTCTGCACGCGGGCCAGCGTGCCGACGAAACTGGGGCTCTCCGAGAGGAAGTGCGCACCATAGGGCGTCGAGGATTGATAGGCCGCGGCGCCGAGCAGCTCGGCGAGTTCGGCGGCTTCCTTCAGCGCATCGCTCTTCACCACCTCGTCCATGGTGACGATGACAGGGCGCTCGGCCTTGAGCAGCCGTGCGGCAAATGCTCTGAGCGCGTCATCCGACGGCTTCACCCGCGTGTCGATGCGGGTGGTGCGACCGAGATCGATGCCGGCTTCGCTGTTGAGAATGTCACCAGGCAGCGAGATGAACACCGGCCCGGTCGGCGGCGTCATCGCGACCTTGGCGGCACGGCGCACGATGCGCGGAAGGTCCTCCAGCCGCGTCACTTCGACCGCCCATTTCACCAGCGGCTCGGCCATGCGCACCAAGGGGCCATAGAGCACCGGCTC
The DNA here is from genome assembly GCF_019455395.1 of Bradyrhizobium sp. BR 10261. Classification (NCBI taxonomy): domain Bacteria; kingdom Pseudomonadati; phylum Pseudomonadota; class Alphaproteobacteria; order Hyphomicrobiales; family Nitrobacteraceae; genus Bradyrhizobium; species Bradyrhizobium sp. BR 10261. Next base: position 177,703 of record NZ_JACOFQ010000007.1, on the reverse strand, counting down.
CATCAGGCCATGACCCTGCTCCTGCTGGCCCGCGGTCAAGATCATCGGCGTGCCCGTGAACTGGGCGTTGTAGAGCGAGCCCATGGCGTTGCCGAGGCCCGGTGCGACATGGACGTTGCAGGCGACGAGCCTGCCGGAGGCGCGGCTGTAGCCGTCGGCGATCGCGACCACCAGGCTCTCCTGCATCGCCATCACATAGGTGAGGTCGGGATGGTCCTTCAGCGCATGCATGATCGGCAGCTCGGTGGTCCCGGGGTTGCCGAACAGATGCGTGATGCCCTCGTCCTTGAGCAGCGCGAGAAAGGCGGAACGGCCGGTGATCTTGTTCTTCATGTTTCCTCCAGGAGCGGACGTTGCCGCAAGGACGCAAGACATGATGGCCGAACTTTCGGGGCGCGCGCAAGGAAGCGCGGTCATGGCTGCGTTGCGCGTGAGCAGCGAACTGCGCTCTCGTGTCCCGGACGCGGGCGCAGCGCGTAGCGGTGCGGCGCAGAGCCGGGACCCAGATTCGCGCGGAGTTCGTTGATGCATGGCCCGGCTCGGCAGTGCGGCACCTCGCGCCGCACTGCGTCCGGGGTACGAGAGCGGGGCGTTACATCTCCTCGCGCCCGAGCTCGAATGGATCCTCGCCGCTAGCGCGCTTCTTCTTTTTCGAGCGCTGCCAGACCACGCCCGGAAAGCCCTTCAGCGGTACCAGCGGCTCGCCGGTATAGGCCCATTCCTGCAGCTCCTCGATAGCGATGTGATAGAGCGGTTGGCGCCCGGTGCGCTCTTTGAAGAGGGCGCGGGGAATATTGACCATGTGCGGGCCGCGCGGACGCTCATAAGTGATCGGCGTACCGCAATGCGAGCAGAAGCTGCGCGCGGTCTTGGTCGCCTTGTCCTCGTAGCGGGTCAGCGCGGTCTTGCCGGACGTGATGCGAAAGCGCTTCTTCCAGCTGCCGACATAGGTCGCGTAGGCCGCGCCATGAGCGCGACGGCTGGCGGCGGAATGATCGTGCCAGGCCCAGCGCGCGGGGACGTCGATCTCGAAGGTGACCTTGCCGCAAAGGCATTGGCCCGTAGCGGTTCCTGCGGCGGCTGCGGCTTTGGCCATGGTAGGTCTCTCCGTCATCATTGCGAGCGCAGCGAAGCAATCCAGACTGTTGCCGCGGAAAGATTCTGGATTGCTTCGCTGCGCTCGCAATGACGGAATTTGTGGGTGCGGTCGCGCAACAAATCAAGTCGGTCATTCCGGCGCGATGCGGAGCATCAAGCCCGGAATCCATTCCACCTCAAGGTATGCGGCCTGATGGATTCCGGGCTCGCGACTTCGTCGCGCCCCGGAATGACGGAGGAGAGTGTCTACGCCGGCGCCAGCTCGTCGTAAGCAGGGTAGTCCGTATATCCCTTCTCCTCACCGCCATAGAAGGTCGCGCGGTTGTACGGCGTGATCGGGTAGTCGTGCTCGAGACGCCGCGGCAGATCCGGGTTGGAGATGAAGATGCGGCCGAAGGCGATGATGTCGGCGTGGCCTTCGGCGATGGCGGCATTTGCGGTTTCGCCCGTGAAGCCGCCGGCGGTCATCAGCACGCCGCTATAGTGCGGGCGGAACAGCACCATGGCGGAGGGCACGTTCTCCCAATGAACGTCGGCGCGGCCGGCGCCGCTGGAGCGTGGTTCGATCAGATGCAGATAGGCGAGGCCGAGCTTGTCGAGCGCCTTCACCACATGGGTGTAGAGAGGCATCGGATCGGGCTCGGCGGAATCATTGGCGATGCCATGCGGCGACAGCCGCACGCCGACGCGGTTCGCGCCCCAGACGTCGATCGCGGCCTGCGTGACTTCGAGCAGCAGGCGCGTGCGGTTTTCGATCGAGCCGCCATATTGATCGGTGCGCTGGTTGCTGCGCGACTGCAGGAACTGCTCGAGCAGATAGCCATTGGCGCCGTGGATCTCGACGCCATCGAACCCGGCGGCGAGCGCGTTCTTCGCGGCCTGCCTGAAGGCCTCGACGATGCCCTTGACCTCGTCTGTCTCCAGCGCGCGCGGCGTCTCGTAATCGGCGATCTTGCCGTCGGCCGTCATCGCCTTCATGCCCTCGGCCCTGATCGGGATCGCCGAGGCCGAGACCGGAAGCTCACCGCCGTGAAAGGAAGAATGCGAGACGCGGCCGACATGCCAGAGCTGGAGGAAAATGATGCCGCCCTTGGCGTGCACGGCATCGACCACTTTGCGCCAGCCGGCGACTTGCGCCTCCGTATAGATGCCCGGCGTTGCCGGATTGCCGCGGCCCTGGGAGAGCACCGGCGAGGCTTCGGCGATGATAAGTCCGCCCTTCGTCGCGCGCTGGCCGTAATATTCGGCATTGAGCGGCCGCGGGGCGAAACCGTCGCGCTCGGCGCGCATGCGCGTTAGCGGCGCCATCGCGACGCGATGCGCAAGCTGGTACGGACCGACCTGCAACGGTTGAAACAACGCCGGAAACTTCATGGGGACCCCGAATAGCTATGGAAGGATGCGGAACATATAGCGAGGGGCAGCCACCGGAGAAGGAGCCGCCCCTCACAAAAGCAGACATTCCCTCGCGCGGAACGTGAGAGAACAAGCCTTACGCCGTCTTGATCCAGACGGCCTTCACGTTGAGATATTCCTCGACGTGCTGCTTGCCGGATTCACGGCCGTAGCCGCTCATCTTGTAGCCGCCGAACGGCACGGCCGGATCCATCGCCTGGTAGCAATTCACCCACACCGAGCCGGCGCGCAGGCGCTTGGCGACCGCATGCGCCTTGGTGACGTCACGCGTCCACAGGCCGGAGCCGAGACCAAAGGTGGTGTTGTTGGCACGCTTGACCAGTTCGTCCATGTCCTTGAACGCAATCGCGGAGATGACTGGGCCAAAAATCTCCTCCTGCGCGATGCGCATGTTGTCCTGGACGCCCGCGAACACCGTCGGAGAGACGAAGAAGCCTTTCGACAACGCACCTTCGGTGACGCGGCCACCGCCGGCGAGCGCTCGCGCGCCTTCCTTCTGGCCGATGTCGAGATAACCGGTGACGCGCTCGAGCTGCTGCTCGGAGACCAGCGGGCCGATCTGCACATTAGGATCGAGGCCGTTGCCGACCTGCAGCTTCTTGCCGAACTCGGCGACGCGGCCGACGAACTCTTCGTAGATGGCCTGCTCGACGAACAGGCGCGTGCCGGCGCTGCAGATCTGGCCGGAATTGGCGAACACCGCCATTGCCGCTCCCGGTACGGCGGCATCGAGATCGGCATCGGCGAACACGATATCAGGCGACTTGCCGCCGAGCTCGAGCGAGACGCGCTTGAGGTTGCCGGCCGACGCACGAATGATCGACTGTCCCGTGATATGCGAGCCGGTGAAGGCGACCTTGTCGACGTCATGGTGCGAGGCGAGCGCGGCGCCTGCGGTCTCGCCATAGCCGGGCACGACATTGACGACGCCGGGCGGAATGCCGGCTTCCATCGCGAGCTCGGCGATGCGCAGCGAGGTCAGCGGGGCTTCTTCCGCCGGCTTCAGCACCACGGTGCAGCCGGTCGCGATCGCCGGGCCGATCTTCCAGATCGTTGCGGTGAGCGGACCGTTCCAGGGAATGATGGCGCCGACGACGCCGACAGGCTCCTTCAGCGTGTAGGAGAAGATCTCGCCGGGCAGCGAGTTCTCGATGGTCTCGCCGTGAATCGCCGTGGTCTGGCCGGCGTAATAGCGCAGCATGCCGACGGCGCGCAGGCGATAGGCGCGGGTGCGACTGAGCGGTGCGCCCATGTCGAGCGTATCGAGCTGCGACAATTCGTCGAAATTCTTCTCGACGAGGTCGGCGAGCTTCAAGAGCAGGTTCTGGCGTTCGAACGGCTTGACCTTGCTCCAGGGGCCCTCGAAGGCGCGGCGGGCGGCCGCGACCGCACGGTCGATGTCTTCCTTGTCGCCTTCGGCAACGGTTGCGAGCAGTTCGCCGGTTGCGGGGTTATGGGTCTCGAAGCGCTTGCCGGACGCGGCATCCACCCACTTCCCGTCGATCAGCATTTGCTTGTAGGACCCGTTGGCGAACGGATGGCGCGTGATCGGAATAGCCTGCGACACAGCCATGTCTGCACTCCCTGCGTTTATGATTTTGATGGGCTCGATCTGGCCGGGATCGTTCGGTCAGGCAGAATACAGCGAGGCCTGAAAGGCGTAAAGTCGGCGGGGAACGAAGCCCTGCCATGCCGACTTGTGCAGGGTCGCGCGATGCCATGCTATAGCTCGATCAAGAGCAGATCCCGGAGAACAGCCATGCCGCATCCTGTCATCGCCGAGGGCAATGTTGCCGTGATCACCGGCGGCGCGTCAGGCATCGGTCTCGCCGCAGCTACGGCGTTCGCACGCGCCGGGATGAAGGTGTGCATCGCCGATGTCGATGAGGCGAGGCTGGCGGAAGCCGCAACAAGACTGTCATCGATCGCAGGCGCGGCGAACGTGATGACATCAGTGACCGACGTCAGCCGGACCGAGAGCCTGACGGAACTGGAACGCGCCGTAGGCGCGCATTTCGGCGGCACGGACCTCTTGATGAACAATGCCGGCATCCAGCCGGGCAGCACGATGTTCGGCGAGCCGGACCATTGGCAGCACATCATCGGCGTCAACATGTGGGGCATCATCAACGGCGCGCGCATCTTCGCGCCGAACATGATCGCGCGCGGCAAGGCAGGCCTGATCATCAACACCGGTTCCAAGCAGGGCATCACCACCCCGCCCGGCGATCCCGCCTACAACGTCTCCAAGGCCGGCGTGAAGACGTTTACCGAGGCGCTCCAGCACGAGCTGCGGAACACCAGGGATTGCCACATCACAGCGCATCTCTTGATCCCCGGCTTTGTGTTCACCGCCCTCACCGCCAAGGGCCGCACCGAAAAGCCTGATAGCGCCTGGACGCCGGAGCAGACGGTGGATTTCATGCTGGCGCGGCTTGAAGCCGGCGATTTCTACATCCTCTGCCCTGACAACGACGTGCCGCGCGCGCTCGACGAGAAGCGCATGCTGTGGGCCGCCGGCGACATCGTCGAGAACCGCCCGCCGCTGTCGCGCTGGCATCCGGACTACGCCGATGCGTTCGCGAAGTTCGTGAAGGACGGCTAAGCGAGACGCTTACAGCGTCTCTTGCTTGTGCCCGCAATTCTTGCAGGCGAACTTGACCCGGCTCTGGCCTTTTTCCGCCTGGACCCGGTTTGGCGCGCCGCATTTGCCGCAGACCGCCTCGATGCGGGTGGTGCCCTGCTTCACGACGATGGTTTTCTTTTCCATCGATTCGCGGATCAGGCGCTCGGCCTCTTCACGCAGGGATTGTTTCGACAAAGCTGGTCTCCGCCTCTGGAAGCGCGAGAGCCATATCGTAGTTGCGTTGGAATCACAATCGGCAAGCTGAAACATTGCGACCGACGGAGGGGTCTCAGACCTCGACAATCACATAGCTATCTTCGACATGGACCGGAAATGTCTCAGCGACATACGGCCCCTTCTGCAATTCCTCGCCGCGTTCCACCGCGACCGGATAGGACCGGATCTTGAACCGCTTCGGGTCGAACCAGGACTGGCCGTTGCGCATGTCGAACTCCCAGCCGTGCCAGGGACAGCGCAGCATCTCGCCAACGCGCGAGCGCTCATAGACGCCGGGCTCTGGCGAGGTCAGCCGCGCCACGCAAGCCGCTTTCTCCAGCGGCGCGCCTTCGTGCGGGCAGCGGTTGAGCAGCGCGAAGAACTCCCCGTTGACATGGAACACAACGATATCGCGGCCGGCGACATCGACGACCTTGTTGCCGCCGGGCGGGATCTCTGAAGTCGACGCGACGATGTGACGGGCCATACCAATCTCAGAACTTGTAGACCGCACGTGCATTGGTGCTGAAGATCTTCTTCCGCTCGGCCTCGGTCAGCGGCGTCTTGAAGGCGAAGCGCGGGTCATCGAAGTCCCAGTGCGGATAGTCCGACGAGAACAGCAGCCGGTCGATGCCAACCCATTCGATCAGCGCGCGCAGGTGCCGCGCCTCGTCGGGCTCATCGATCGGCTGCGTCGTGAACCAGAAGTTTTCACGCACATATTCCGATGGCTTGCGCCTGAGATGCGGCACCTCGCTGCGGAACCGCTCGAAATGCTGGTCCATCCGCCAGACCGCCGACGGAATCCAGCCGAAACCGCCCTCGATGAAGACGATCTTCAGTTTCGGGAAGCGCTCCGGCACGCCTTCGATCACAAGGCTCGCGAGCTGCGCCGCAATGGTGTGGGCGTTGGACTGGTGCTCCTCGACATAATAGGACGGCCAGCCGCCGCCGGTCGGCGCGTGGCCGCCATAGCCGCCGACATGGATGCCGAGCGGCAGGTCGAGCGCCTGGGCGCGCTCGTAGATCGGCCAGTAGCGGCGGCGCCCAAGCGGTTCGTTGGCGCGCGGCGAGACGTTGATCTGGATGTATTCGCCCGTTTTGGCGCAGCGCTCGATCTCGGCAATCGCCAGATCCACCCCGTCCTGCCCGACGAGGATCGAGGCCTTCAGGCGCGGATCGCGATGCGACCAGAACGCCAATTGCCAATCATTGATGGCGCGCTGAATTGCGGCGCCGAATTCGAGATTCTGCTGCGAGAAGATGAAGAGATCGAGCACCTGCAGGATGCCGAACTCGACATCGAGCGGATCGAGATGCTGCTTCTGCATGAAGGCGAGATCGGAGCCGGGTGGCCCGCCGGTCGGCGGCCAGGCATCACGCCGCGCGATCAACGGCGAGGAGCGCGGATAGGGCGTGGTGAAGAGATAGGGCGTGCGCAGATGGCTGCCATATTCCTTCATGTGCTGCTGCCAGCGTTTTGGCAGGAACTCGTTGAGATCATCGTGAGAATGCAGGCTCGGATGCACGTCGCAATCGACGATGCGCAGCCTCGAAGCAGCGGGCTTTTCGTCGTCGCGCAGCGGGCGGTCGATGACTTCACTCATGCGAACCTCCTGAACTAGTTAACCAGCGACAACCGCGGAAACGTCTCCAGCGGATTGTCGACGCACATTTTCGCAATGATGCTCTTTGGCAGATGCGGCGGGATCGGATCGTCGCCGTCGAACTGCCAATGCGGATAATCGGACGCGAACAGGAACATTTTTTCCGAGCCGATCTGGTCAATGATCTCCTCGACGCTTCTGGCATCACCGGGTGCATCGAACGGCTGCATGGTGACGCGGAAATTGTCACGGATGATCGCGGCCGGCTCGCGCTCGACCCAGGGCACCTCGACGCGCACGCCGCGCCAGGTCTTGTTGGCGCGCCACATGAAGGCCGGCAACCAACTCACGCCTGATTCCATCAGCACGACCTTGAGACCGGGGTATTTGCCGAACACGCCCTCATAGATCAGGCTCAAAATTTGCGCCTGAAACGCCTGCGCCTCGACGAAGTAATATTCGTAGCGGTGCGAGGGCCAGCCGGCCGAGCTCGGTGCCTGGCGATATTGCGTGCCGGCGTGAATCGCGAGCGGCAACTTGTACTTCTCGGCGAGCTGATAGACCGGCCAGAAATGCCGCCGGCCCAGCAAAGTCTCGCCCTGCGCCAGCACCAGGATGGACACGAACCTGTTGTCGCCGGCGCGGCGTTCGATTTCCTCGACCGCGAGGTCCGGCGCCTGCATCGGCACGACAATCGACGCGCGCAGGCGCGGGTCCAGCGACAGCCATTCGGCGGCGATCCAATCGTTGATGGCCTTGCAGAAGTCGGCCGCCATATAGGCATCGAACACGGCCTGGGCGCCGTAGAGCACGTTGAGGATGGCGTGGCTGGCGCCGAGCTGGTCGAAGGCGCCCTTCTGCACCATGGCGAGGTCGGAACCCGGCCTCGTGCCATTGGCCGGCCGCCAGTCGGCGCGGCCCGACAGCGGCATGCTGGGCGGATAAGATGTCAGATCGAGGCCGTCGATGGCGCGGCTGACCACCTGCTCTTTCCAGTGATCGCTGAGATAGGGCAGCAGCGTCGTGCGCGTGCCACCAACCGCCGGATGGATGTCGCAGTCGATCCGCGTCACCGCCATGGATGGTTCCTCGGGCCTTCTTTGTTGGCGGCGTTCTCTGCACCGCTTGTGCAGAGTGCTCCGGCCGATGCCATGGCGCAAGGCCGCAGACCTGTGCGATCCGTCATGGCTCGGTTGCATTTCGCAGGCGCGATATGCGGATCAAACGCGCGGTGGATGCGCCGGCGCCCACCGCGTCAGATTGCAAGCCGCTTCCAGGCGTTCGGTTCACGCGGCTTTGGAGACCTCCATCAGCAGCCGCTCGGCCTTGGCGTCCTCGATGCGGTTCATGAGTCGGCTGCTCTCGTGGTTATCACGCACGGTCTTGGTCAAGGTGACGCAGGTCTGGATCAGCATCACGATGCCCATGGTAAGGTAGCCCTTCATCCAGAGATCGATCGGCAGGAAGAAGACGCCGAGGCCGACGAGGAAGGCGGAGGCCGCGAAGGACACGTAAGTGAAGGTCACCCAGGCGCCACTGTGGGGTTGGCCGTTCTGGTTCATGGTCGTCTCCTGTTGGTTCCGATGATGAGTGGGCTCGAGATCAGGCAGTCGGTGTGCGCCTGGACTTCAACCGCGCCAGCACGTCCTCCGCAGTTGTCTTGAGCCGGGGGCCAAAGCCCTGCTCGGCGAGTTTTTCGGCGGTGGCGAGCGGGCCGTTGGCCGCATCAAGCTCGACCAGCGCATCGTCGGCGGCCTGAGCCTCGATCTGCCGCTCGCGCAGCCGCCGCAAGGTGCTCTCGGCCTCGGGCAGCGTCGACTCGTAAGGACGCGCTGCCTCGATGCCGCTGCGACGGAGCGAGCGCACCGCCTCCGAAGCGCGGGCGACACGGCGGCCGCGATCGAGCTCGGTGATACGGGCCTGCGCGATCGCGACATGGCGCTTCAACCGGGCAATCTCGGTTGCGAACAGCGCCCTCGCCGTCAGCGCCGCGTCACGGTCAGCCTCGAGGCCCGCGATGGCTTCGGCGGCCTCCTTGGCGAGATCCTCGCGGCCACCATCGAGCGCCGCCACCGCGCGGGTCTCGAGGTCGGCGATTCGGGCGTTAGTTGCTTCGAGCTTGCGGCCTTCCTGCTGATCCTGCGCGATCGCCAGCGCCAGCGTCCGCTTGCTGCGCTCGACGGCCGCAGCCGCATCGCGCATCTGCTGGTCGAGGATCAGCAAGGCCGAGCGGTCCTCCAGCTCCTCACCGGCGGCGGCCACGCTGCCGCGGAAAAGTGTGACAACGGTCTTGAACATTGCTTGCTCCCTGTTATGAGCATCGCTCACAGAAGCTTTGTAGCACATGTTGAGCATCGCTCAAGAAAAATTTGAGCGATGCTCACGAAATTGGTCGACACATGACTAAAGCCCTGGAGCGGCGAGAGAAATTGCGGACCGAACTGATCCTGGCAGCGGAGCGGATGATCGCGACCCGCGGATTGGCGGGGCTGAAAACCCGCGATCTTGCCAGCGAGATCGGCTGCGCCAACGGGGCGGTCTACAATCTCGTCGCCGACGTGGACGAGCTGATCCTGCGGGTCGGCTCCCGCACACTGCATCGACTGGACGACGCGCTCAGCGCCGCGGAAGCTATTGGCGAGCCCGCGCCGCAGGAGAGGCTGGTCCGCATCGCGATTGCCTATTGCGATTTCGCTGCGGAAAATCTCCAGCTCTGGCGCGCGCTGTTCGAGCATCGCATGGCGGCCGACAAGATCGTCCCGGACTGGTCCGTTGACGACCAGATGCGACTGTTCAGGCATATCTATGTGCCGCTCGCCGCTCTGTTTCCCGGACGCAGCCCGGAGGATCTCGGCATCACCGCGCGCAGCCTGTTCTCGGCGGTGCACGGCATGGTGGCGCTCGGACTGGAGCAGAAGCTGGTCGCCGTGCCGCTACCGGCGCTGCGCAAGGAGATCGCCGGCCTCGTGCGCGCGATGATCGACGGATTGATCGCGCGGGCAGCGTAGCGGTCGCGAGGCGTAGCGAGGCCAAGGGCGGAAATCCAAGGGCGGCGGTTGACTAAAATTTCGCCTGTCACATCATGCCCGGTGTGCTTAGTTTTGCCGCGTTTCGTCCTCCCCTCCTTTCGGAGTTCCCATGTCCCTCCTCATCCGCGGCGGCACCGTCGTCAATCATGATCATTCGCGCCGGGCGGACGTGCTGATCGAGGGCGATAGCATCGTCGCGATCGGCGCATCGATCGCAGCGCCGACGGGCGCGGAGATCCTCGACGCCGGCGGCGCCTATATCATTCCGGGCGGCATCGATCCGCATACCCATTTGGAAATGCCGTTCATGGGCACCGTCACCGCCGACGATTTCGAATCCGGCACGAAAGCGGCGCTGACCGGCGGCACCACCATGGTGGTGGATTTCTGCCTGCCCGATCCCGGCCAGTCGATGCTCGCCGCCTATCAGGAATGGCGTCACAAATCCGAGAAGGCGGCGAGCGATTACGGCTTCCACATGGCGGTGACGTCGTGGTCGAAACAGATCTATGACGAGATGGAGACCGTGGTCAAAACCTACGGCATCAACACCTTCAAGCATTTCATGGCCTACAAAGGCGCGCTGATGGTGAACGACGACGAGCTCTACAACTCGTTCGCGCGCTGCGCCCATCTCGGCGCCATGCCGGTCGTGCACGCCGAGAACGGCGACGTGGTCGCGCTGATGCAGGAAGCCTTGATCGCGCGCGGCGTCACGGGTCCGGAAGGACACGCCTATTCACGGCCGCCGGAGGTCGAGGGCGAAGCCACCAACCGCGCCATCATGATCGCCGACATGACGGGCACGCCGGTCTATATCGTGCACACCAGCTGCCGCGAGGCCCACGAGGCGATCGCCCGCGCGCGGGCCGCCGGCAAGCGCGTCTATGGCGAGCCGCTGATCCAGCATCTCTTGCTCGACGAGCGTGAATATCAGAACAAAAACTGGGATCATTCGGCGCAGCGCGTGATGTCGCCGCCATTCCGCGACAAGTCGCACCAGGACAGTCTGTGGGCAGGCTTGCAGTCCGGCTCGCTGCAAGTGGTCGCGACCGACCATTGCGCCTTCACGACGGAGCAGAAGCGGTTCGGCCTCGGTGACTTCAGAAAGATCCCGAACGGCACCGGCGGCCTCGAAGATCGCCTGGCGCTGCTCTGGACCGCCGGCGTGGCCACGGGTCGTCTGACCAAGGAAGAGTTCGTCGCGGTCACCTCGGCGAACATCGCCCGCATTCTCAACATCTATCCGCGCAAGGGCGCGGTCGCCGTCGGCTCGGATGCCGACATCGTGGTGTGGGATCCGAAGGCGACGAAAACCATCAGCGCAAAGCGGCAGATGAGCCGGATCGACTACAACGTGTTCGAAGGCTTTGCCTGCACCGGCGGTGCGGCCGCGACACTTTCGCGTGGTCGCATCGTTTGGAAGGATGGCGATCTGCGTGCCGAGGCCGGCGATGGCCATTATGTCGAGCGGCCGGCGTTCTCGCCGGTGCACGTCGCGAACTCGACCTGGAAGGAGCTGACCGCCCCGCGCGGCGTCGAGCGCGGAGCGGTGACGCCGTAGCGGGCCCGCGTCCCTCGACCAAGGTCCGAGCGCTGGTCGATTTCCTGTCCGAGGAGCTGAGATAGCGGCACGCAGATGCGACGCCGTGAAGCGCAGCTGATGGCATGCGCCTTGCCTCTTTAGGGCGCAGATCCCTACGCAAAAGAGGCTCCGATGAGCGCATCACCTTTTGATATCAATCGCCGCGATTTGGTGCTTGGCGGGCTGAGTGCCGCCGGTATCGCAGCATTTGCTCCACGTCTCGCCTCGGCGCAGGGGCGCAGCGAGACGCTGCTGGTGGTGCAGGAGCTTGGGCCGAACTCGCTGGACATGCAGGGCGTCGGCTCGAACCAGACGGTGAACGGCCTGTCCTGGAATTGCTATGACCGACTGCTGACCTACGCGTCGAAGACGCTGCCCGACGGCACATTATCTTACGACCGCGAAAAGCTCGCGCCGGAGCTCGCCGAGAGCTGGGAGGTGGCCGCGGACGGCATGTCCTGTACTTTCAAGCTGCGCAAGGACGCCAAATTCCACGACGGCACGCCGGTCACGGCCAAAGACGTCAAATGGTCATTCGACCGTGCGGTGAAGGTCGGCGGCTTCCCGACCTTCCAGATGTCGGCGGGCTCACTCGAAAAGCCGGAGCAGTTCGTGGTGGTCGACGATCACACCTTCCGCATCGACTATGTCCGCAAGGACAAGATGCTGCTGTTCAACGTCGCCGTCGTCGTGCCTTTCATCATCAATTCCGAGCTGGCGAAGAAGAACGCGACGGCGGAAGATCCGTGGGCGCTGGCGTGGCTGAAGAACAACGAGGCCGGTGGCGGGGCTTACAAGATCGAGAGCTGGAAGCCGGGCAGCGAGACCGTGCTGGCGCGCTTCGACGACTGGAAGAGCGGACCGCTGCCGAAGGTCAAGCGCGTCATCGCGCGCGACGTCCCCTCTGCCGGGACCCGCCGCGCCATGCTGGAGCGCGGCGATGCCGATATATCGAGCGGCTTTGCGCCGCGCGATTTCGAGCAGATCATCAGGGAGGGCAAGGTCAAGGTCTCGGCCGTGCCGATCCCGAACGCACTCTGGTACGTCGCACTGAATACGGCCAAGCCGCCATTCGACAATGCCAAGCTGCGTCAGGCCATCGCCTGGGCTATGCCTTATGAGCAGATCCAGAGCAGTGCCTTCTTCGGCCGCGCCGTTCCCATGTATGGCGGCGCGGCAGAGGTCTCAAAGCCGGTCTGGCCACAACCGTCTCCTTACGTCACCGATCTCGACAAGGCCAAGGCGCTCATGAAGGAGGCCGGTTTCGAGTCCGGCCTGGAGACGTCGCTGTCGTTGGACACGGGCACGGCCACCGTCGGCGAGCCGACCGCGATCCTGATCCAGGAAAGCCTCGCCAAGATCGGCGTCAAGACCTCAATTGAAAAGATCCCCGGCGCGAACTGGCGCACGACGCTGAACAAGAAAGAACTGCCGCTCGCGCTCAACCGCTTCAGCGGCTGGCTCGACTATCCCGAATATTACTTCTACTGGAATTTCCACGGCAACAATTCGATCTTCAACATCTCCTCCTACCAGAACAAGGAGATGGACGCGCTGATCGACAAGGCGCGCTTCACCACTGACGCCGCTGAGTACGACAGGTGCGTGAAGGATTTCATAGCGCTCTGCATGCGCGACGTTCCCGTCATTCCGCTTAACCAGCCAATCCACGACGTCGCCATGCAGAAAAGCGTCAGCGGCTACGAATTCTGGTTTCACCGCGAGCCGGACTATCGTCAGTTCGCGAAGGGTTAGTTCTTTTCGATCACGCGGACGGCGCCTGAAGCCGCCCGCGCCTGCGCGATCGGAAAACCCCGTTCCAGCCGCGCCGCGCTTGCGCGCAGCATGGCCGCATCGAGCTTGCCCTGCCGCGATCCGTCGAGCGCACAGCCGAAGATCCGGTAGAATTGCGCGCCGTCATAGGCGACCAGGAGCAGGTCGACGCCGGCGTTGACGGCCTCGACCACGGCTTTGCAGACGTCGTGCTGATAGATCGCACCCATCACGAGGTCGTCGGTCGTGACCAGGCCCTGGTATTTCCAAGTGCTGCGGATAATGCCATCGACGACACGTTTCGAATGCGAGGCGGGGCGATCAGGATCGACAGCAGTCAGTGTGATATGGCCGACCATCAGCGCACTGTGCGACTGCGACAGCACTTCGCGGAACGGCAGCCAGTCGGTCGCTTCCAGCTCCCTGACCGGCGTATCGAGGTTGGCGCTGAAATGGTGTGTGTCGGTGCGCACACGTCCGATGCCCGGGAAATGTTTGAGCGTGGCGCCCACGCCGGACGCTTCAAGTCCGCGAATGTAGGCAGTAGCGATCGTGCTGACGACGGCGGGATCTGTAGCAATCGCCCGCTGGCCAATCAGCGTATGAAAGTCGAGGCGGTTGCGGCGCTGCGGCGGCTTCAGATCGAGTACGGGCGCAAAGTTGAGGTTGACGCCAAGGTTGGCGAGTTCGCGGCCATGGATGCGGCCGAACTCTTCCGCCCTGGCCTGCTGGTCTTCTGGAGCAAGCCCGGAGAGCGTCGCCAGGGCCGGCACTTTGGTCAGCGGCGGCGCGAGATGGCCGACGATGCCGCCCTCCTGGTCCGCGGCGACGATCAGGGGCGGCAGGCCGGTAGCACGCCTGATATCTTGGAGCGCCGCGATCTCGGCACGCAGCGCATCGACCGACCGGCCACGGATGTTGTGCCGGGTGACGTAGATGCCGCCGATCAGACCCTGTTCAGCAAGGCGCGCGACCTCTGGAAAAGAGGAATAGCCGACCATGAAGTGCGACCCGAGCTGACGCGCCTCGACCGCGTCAGCGCCGAGCACGTCGAGCTTGCGCAGCTCGAAGCTGAAATGCGCCGCCGCCATCAGCATCGGCGGCAAGCACCAGAGCATGACGAGCAACCTGCCGGAAAGGCTGTGCCAGCGCCCGCGGCGAAGGAGCAGGATGGCGATCGCGATGCTCGCGATGATAAGCGCGATGTTTCCACCACCACGCAGCGGGACCAGATAAGGATCGTTCTTGTTCGCGGCCGCGAACGCGACGACAGGCGCGGCACACCATAGCAAGATCAGGCCGGTACGACGGAGGAATTGCATGATGCGTTACGTCCGAGGAATGGCGGATGATCCGCACCTATCAAAGCGATTTGCGCTGCGCGAGAGGCAAAAGCGCGCCTGCACGAAATCTGCAAAAGACTCCTGAAACGGTGCAGACGTTGATCCCGCCTTCTGCACATCTGCCGTGCAGATTCGTGATGCCACCCATCACGAAAGGTGTTCTGGACATGACGAGCCTGGCTTCGACGATCGCGGCGGACATCCAGCCGATCAGGCAATCCGCAATTTCAGCCAAGCTTGGCTGCGCGCTGGCGCTGGCTGCGCTCGCCGACTGGCTGTTCTATGACCATCGGATCGGGCTGTCGCTGACGCTGTTTGCGGTCGCGACGGTCTGCATGTCGATGCTGTTCAATTATGCCGCGCTTGATCGCCGTCGCGCCATGATCGGGGCCGTCATCCTCGTTGCAGGCCTGATGCCGGCGATCGAGGAGCTCAACGCGCTGTCCTTCCTGATTCTCGCGGCGGCGCTCGCCATTGCCCTGCTGTTTGCGACCAGCCCGGAAACGAGCGGGCTCGCCGATCGTGCGCGTGCACTGCGCAACTTCTTTCTGTTCGGCCCCTTCAGGGTCTTCCTCGAAGCGCTTCAGGTCTTCAACATGTCCGCATTCACCCGTGGCATCGCACTCTGGCTGCTGCCGGCGACGCTCGGCACCGTCTTTGTCACCCTGTTCGCGGCGGCCAATCCGGTGATCGAGCAGTGGGTGTCCCTGCTCAACCCGAAAATCATCCTCGATCATGTCAGCCCCCCTCGCGTGCTGTTCTGGACCATGATGCTGGCGCTGGTCTGGCCGTTCATCCATGTGCGCTGGCGGCGCAGGCAGCTTGTCATCACAGACGTCGCCGAGCCCCCCGTGCCACCGCCACTGCCGCCCGTCGTCTCGGTCGAATTCCTCGGCCCCTCCACCATCCTGCGCTCGCTGATCCTGTTCAATCTGCTTTTCGCGGCGCAGTCCATTCTCGACGGCCTCTATCTCTGGGGGCATGTGGCGTTGCCCGCCAAGATGACTTATGCGGCTTACGCCCATCGCGGCGCCTATCCGCTGATCGCGACCGCGCTGCTCGCCGCCGCCTTCGTGCTGGTCGCAATGCGTCCGGGCGGGCCGGCAGAGAAATTCACCGTGATCCGCGCGCTAGTCTATCTCTGGGTGGCGCAGAACGTGCTGCTGGTCGCCTCGTCCATCCTCCGCCTCGATCTCTACGTGGACATCTACATGCTGACCTATTGGCGCATCGCGGCCTTCATCTGGATGGGGCTGGTGGCGCTGGGGCTCATCCTGATCGTTGCGCGCATCGCGCTCGACAGGTCGAACCGCTGGCTCGTCGGCGCCAACCTGATCGCGTTAACGATGGTGCTGTATAGTGCCTCTCTGGTGAACTTCGATGCGTTCATTGCCGACTACAATCTGAAACACAGCAGTGAAATGGGAGGGAACGGCGTGAAGATCGATGCCAACTACCTCCTCGCATTGGGCCCGCAGGCGCTGCCTGCGATCGACAAGGTGATCGCGCTACGCGGCGGCGATTACTGTCTTGCGGGAGGTCGGGATCGACTTGTAGAAGGTCAACGGCGGGACCTGACCTGGCGGGCCTGGGGCTTTCGGAGCTGGCGGCTGCAACGCAGGCTCGACGCGCAAGCCTAGAGCCCGCCGAGCAATCAGCCGGCAGGGTGAGCGGAGAGAGACTTGGCGCATCGCATTCTCATCGTGGACGACGAGGGCCACATCCGCGAGGTCATCCGCGTTGCGCTGAAGAAAGCCGGCATGGACGTGGTCGAGGCCCGCGACGGCAAGGAGGCGCTTCTCCGCTATGCCGCTGACAAGCCCGATCTGATCGTGCTCGACATCGGCATGCCCGAGTTCGACGGGCTCGACGTCTGCCGCGAGATCCGCAAAGTCTCCGACGTGCCCATCCTGTTCCTGTCGGCGCGCGACGAGGAGATCGACCGCATCCTCGGCCTCGAGATCGGCGGCGACGACTATGTGACAAAACCGTTCAGCCCGCGCGAGCTGGTGGCGCGGGTCAATGTCATCCTACGCCGGCTCGGCACGCGCAACGGCGAGGGCAAGGCTGGTCCCGCCGCGCTGTCGCAAGGCGGACTACTGATCGATCCCGAGCAGCACGTGGCGTCCTTCGCTGGTACGCCGCTGAAGCTGACGGCGATCGAGTTCGGCATCCTGCGCGCATTCCTGACCCGGCCAACGTCGGTGTTCAACCGCGAGCAGCTGATGCGGGCGGCCTACCAGCTCAACATCCAGGTCTCGGACCGCACCATCGACAGTCACATCCGCAACATCCGCGCCAAACTCGCGGCGCTGGCTTGCGACAACGTGATCGAGACCATTCACGGCGTCGGCTTCAAGCTCGGCCGCTGCGAGAAAGAGGCATGAGCGCTCCGCCTGACAAATGGCGGCCGTCGCTCGGACTCGTGATCTTCGCGGTGCTCGCGACCGTCGCCGTGCTGCCGCTGGTCGGCCTGTTCTTCTTCCGCCTCTACGACAACCAGCTGATCCGCCAGACCCAGGCCGAGCTGATCGCGCAGAGTCGCGTGCTGGCGACGATCTATGCGCAGGAGGTCACGGCACGGCTCGACGGCGGCTTGATGCTCGGCGCCGAGGTGGCGCCGAACGTGCTGCCAGATCCCGGCGATCAGTTCACGCCGATCCGGCCCGCGCTCGATCTCACCGCCAATGATCTGTTGCGACGGCGGCCGGACGCTATGCCCCCATCCCGGCCGGCGCAGCAGGCTTACGTCGAGATCGGCGCCAAGCTGTCGCCGATCATCCGCGAGACGCAGAAGGTGACGCTGGCGGGGTTTCGCATCCTCGATCCGCAAGGCGTGGTGATCGCGGGGCGGCAGGAGGTCGGACAGTCGCTTGCGCATATCGAGGAGGTCGCGGACGCGCTGCACGGGCAGTACCGCGCGACGTTGCGCAACCGCGTGCCCGACAAGCCGCCGCCACCGATCTATTCCTTCAGCCGCGGGCTTGGCGTGCACGTATTCTCGGCCATGCCCGTCATCGTCAACAACCGCGTCGCCGGGGTGATCTATACCACGCGGACGCCGAGCAACATTTTTGACCATCTCTATCAGGAGCGCGCGAAATTCGTGCTGGCGGGGCTGGCCGTGATCCTCGGCACGATCGCGATCGGCCTGGTATTCTCGCGCACCATCACGCTGCCGATGCGCGAGTTGATCGACCGCGCCGCCAGAATCGGCCGTGGCGACCGCGAGGCGTTCCAGCCGCTCCGGCACTACGGCACGCGCGAGTTCGCGCAGCTATCGCACAGCTTTCTCGGCATGGCCGAGCAGCTCGCAAGGCGCTCCGACTATATCGCGACATTCTCGGCCCATCTCACCCACGAGCTGAAATCGCCGCTGACCTCGATCAAGGGCGCGGCCGAGCTGTTGCAGGATTCGTTTCAGGGCAAGCCCGATGGCCTGACGCCGTCAGAGCAGCGGACCTTCATCGCCAACATCCTCTCCGACACAAAGCGGCTGGAGGCGATGGCGCAGCGGCTACGGGAGCTGGCGCGCGCAGAGAGCCTGCCGCAGAACGAGCGCACCGAGCTTGCGCCCGTCATCGCCGACCTCAGGAGCCGGTTTCCGGGAAGCGTCATCAAGGCCAGCGGCAGCCTGGACCGGGCGATCGGCATGTCGGCCGAGAAGGCGCTGATCGTGCTGTCGCACCTCGCCGACAACGCGGTGCGGCACAAGGCAGGGACGATCAGGCTGGAGGCTGTGGACGAGCGGACGACGCTCAAGCTGACAGTCAGCAATGACGGTGAGCCGATCTCGGCGCCAAACCGCGACAGGATCTTTGACGCGTTCTTCACGACCCGCCGCGATCAGGGCGGGACCGGCATGGGCCTTGCGATTGCTCGCTCGGTGATGGCGAGCCATGGCGGCTCGATCAGGCTCACGCCGGCCGACGACGGCGTCGCCTTCGAGCTTCAATTCCCTGTTGCCTAGATGGCGAACACCCAGGCGGCGACGATGGTGCCGATGGTGACCAGACCTGCGATGGTCCAGCCAGCGGCGTATTCCAGCTCAGGATGACCAGTCGCCCGCATGATCTCTGCCGGATCGGCGGTATGCTTATCTGCCATGACAGCCTCGCACGTGTTTCCCCGTGTCTTGGATAAGTCGCACCAGCCGCGATTAGGTTCCATCACGGACGCGCGAATGGCAAAAAAGTCGAAAACAACCCCATGCACAGTAGAACGAACTCGCGCGCCCATCCGCCGGGGTGCACCGCGCCCATGCACGCTCTGCGATTGCGACGAGCCAACTACGTCAGATCGATTGGCGCATTGCTGGGGGCGCGCCTTCCGACAGGCTGACGCGATTGTGAGACGCGCACTACATGATCGGCTTTGCCGCAGCGGCATCCCGCTGCTAGGATGCAACGCGTCGTTTTACTATTTTAGGTTTGATCTATTTCCGTGCCGGCTTTTTCGGCCTGATCACCGCGATCCATTTTCGAACACCTGAACACTTTCGAACCGACAGGACCCGCGTCCGCAATCCCGATTTTCCAGCGCGCCACCCCCGTACAAGGAGGAAATACTATGTCCCCTAGTGCAACAGCCCACATGGTCCAGCTTCCCAACTCTGTCCATCAACTGCCGACAGGCTCGAAGGCGATGCGCCGAACCAACGGCCAGCGCTGGATCGAGCTGACGGTCGGCGTCAAGCGATCGACCGATCTGCCTGATCTGTCCGATCTCGACAAGAAGCTCCCCAAGGATCGCAAGTACATGACGCGCGACCAGCTCGCGAGCAGTTACGGCTCCGATCCCAAGGCCATCAAGGCGATCGAGGATTTCGCCAGGGCGCATAAGCTGGTCGTCACCCGCAACGAACCCGCCGCCGCGCGGCTCGGCATCGCCGGAACGGTCGACGACGTCAGCAGCGCCTTCGGCGTCACGCTGTTCGACTATTCCCATCCGCATCTCGGCGATTTCCACGCCCGCACCGGTCCGGTGCACGTCCCGGCCGAGCTCGGCGATGCCATCACCGGCGTGTTCGGCCTGAACAACCACCGTGTGCTCCGCCGGTCGCGCCATTCGGCGACCAGCGCCAAGCCGGATTTCGCAAGCTCGGTGCGGCACTGGTTCATTCCGACCGAGCTCGCAGGCATCTACAATTTCCCCAACATCGATGCGAGCAGGCAATGCATCGGCCTGCTCGAGTTCGGCGGCGGCGTGGAGACGCCTGACGTCGCGGCCTATTTCAGCAAGATCGGCGTTCCCGCGCCGGAGGTTGCCGTCATCGCGGTCGACGGCGTCTCGACTGATCCTTCCGGCGATCCGGACTCGACCGGTGAGGTGATGCTGGACGTCGACGTCGCCGGCGCGCTCGGCGGCGGCGCCAAGATCGCCACCTATTTCTCGACTTTCGACGAGAAGGGCCTGGTCGATTGTCTCGCCAAGGTCGTCAACGATTCCGACAATGATCCCTCCGTCGTCTCGATCAGCTGGGGCTGGGACGAGAACCAGGCCTTCAACAATGCCGGCGTGATCTGGTCACCCGCTGCGATCGACCATTGCAACCACAGCTTCCTCGCGGCGGCCCATCTCGGCATCACATTCTGCGTCTCCACCGGCGACGACGGCTCGGAAGCGCAGATGCAGGACGGCCGGGCCCATGTGAACTTCCCCGCGAGCAGTCCTTATGTGCTGGCCGTGGGCGGCACGACCTTGCACGCCCGCAAGAACGCCAACAAGCAGATGCAGATCGCCGAGACCGTCTGGAACGACGGCCCCCGCAGCGGCACCGGCGGCGGTGTCAGCGACATCACGCCGGTTCCGAACTGGCAGCAGGGCATCGTGCCGAAGTCGATCAATCCCGGGCACTTTGCCGGACGCGCGATTCCCGATGTGGCGGCCAATGCCGATCCGGCCACGGGTTATCTGACAATGTCGGCCGGCAAGCTCGGCGTCGTCGGCGGCACCAGCGCCTCTGCACCGCTCTGGGCCAGCCTGATCGCCCGGATCAACGCCGCGCTCGGCGCACGCTCGGGCAATTTCAATGCCCTGCTCTATTCCAAGTTCGGCCCCGCTGGCGTGCTGCGCGACATCACCGTCGGCCACAACGATACCGGTGGGCTGCTCGGCGGCCATTACCAGGCAGGCCCGGGATGGGACGCCTGCACCGGCTGGGGCGTGCCCGACGGCAACAAGCTGCTCAATGCCCTTCAGGGCGGCCCGAGCAGCTAGACGAGCGGGATCTGGCGCAGGGGGACGAGCTGCCTGCGCGGCGCGCAGATAGCCCGGCCGCATCCATCCGATGCGGCCGGCCGCGTCTGCGGTGCAAGTCAGGTCAATTCTTCCTCGATCCTGCGATCGGCATTGAAAACCTTGCTTGGAACTCTCACGCGCGGGTCTTGGTAGATTTCCCAAAGCGCCGTCATCACGTCCTCACCACCCAATGTGAGCGCTGCGACCCGGTCCAGAAATGCCATGTGGTCGTCCTTGATGGTGTCGGACGGCGCGGGCATGATTCCCCAAACGTCCCAAGGCAGCATCTCGACCCGGTTGAGCGAAGCGAGGTCGCGGATCAGGTTCTGTGCGATCCACCACAAGCCCTGTTCCTTGATGATCGAGAGGCCGAAGAGGTTCGGATCGGCGCGGCCCGCACGACATTGCTGCCAAGCGTCGCCTGCGAGGACGAAGCGGTCGTGCGGCACATCGGTCGGATCGAAGTCGATTCGGAAGGCCTCCCGCTGTACATCGTCGAGCTGTGCATCGACGAGCACCCAGCGGCGCTCGGATCTGTTCCAATATTCCGCGACCCAATGATCTTCGAAACGGCCTGGGTTGAAATAAGTGCCGAAGCCGCACCGCGTCCGCGCGGGCACACCTTGTTCGCGCAGGATCGCGGTGATGAAAGTCGAGAAGTGCCAGCACACGCAGGGCATCCGCTGTTCGGGCGCACGGCGCTGATGAAGCGGCTTCGGGTTACGCCTTTCGATTTCCTCGATCATCCGGGCGACAGGGCGGACATTCGCAACATCGCGATTTTCGCCGGAGAGCTTCAGCTGGTAAAGCCAAGGCGCGATGTCGCGATGAATCAGCAGCCCTTGGACGATTTTACATAGCGACGCGATGTCATGAGGCAAACTCCGCAGCGCCGATGCTGCATTGCCGGTGCCGTTTATCGGGTCATTTCCAAGATAAAAATCCTGAGCTCGGGCCATCCGGTTCCTCCTCAATAGATCCGCCCTGCCACCCAACAAATACGCCGTACCAGACCGCGTTGCTTGATCGGAATTGCGGCGGTCGGCGGTCGGTAGCGAGTTTCTTGGTATCCGCGCGCAGCCAGGGTCCGCTCCTACACCGAACCTCTGAAAGCTCGCTCTCCCCGGACCGTGACCATAGTCTTCCCCCGGATGGGAAATCTGTCATAGGCTGCGCTTGTCTGGCAGCAAAGCCGCGACGGAATGGGAAAACGCCAATGAAGATCACGATGCCGGTCTGTGCCGTTCTTGTCCTTGGCGCCGCCCATGGCGCCGTCGCCAAGGACGCCGGCACCTCGCCCTCCAAAATCTCCGGCTCCACGGCGCTGGCCCTCGCCGGCGTCATCGCGCCGCTGTCGCCGACGCTGTCAAGCGCCGAGAAGAAGGCGGTGGCGATGCTGTTCGCCGCCAATGCCGACATTCCCTACAAGAAGCCTGTTGTCGTGACCGCGGACAAGATCGTCTGCCGCACCGGCAATGTCGACATCACGTTGCGCAATTGCGAGGTGACCTTCGGCAAGAAGGTCAGGACCGTGAACGGTCCCACCGCCAACGAGATCTTCGCGACCGAGGCGCTGGCCGGCATTCCGCCTGATGGCGCGGCGGGATCGAATTTCGAGAGCCTGAGCAAGCTGAGCTGCACTATCGATCCCAACGCCATCAGGCAGAAGGACGGCAGCGGGGCGGATTGCACGTTCCAGCCGGGGAATTGAACCGGGGGCGAATGTGCCGTGAAATCGCCGCAAGAAAGACCAACAAGATAAGGCGAATTGAAAAGACAGGCTAAAGCGACCCACCAATATGGGCGCGGAGGGCCGGCCCCCTGATGATGAAGAATTGTCTCGCATTTTTGCTCCTCCTGACCATGACCGCGGCCTCCGCACATGGTCCGTTCCCGGCGCGACCGGCCGCACCATCCGATCTGGTTCGGACCGGCCTCACCGATAGCGACACCACCGCCGGCGGTGTCGCGCGGCTGTGCGAGCAGGTCTCCTTCTCGCGCGGCCTGCGCTATGGCGGCAGCGAGGCCAACGTGCTCGACGTCGCGACCAGCGACACCACCAAGGCGGACACGCCGCGCCCCGTGCTGCTGATCGTCGCCGGTGACACCTTCACCGGCGATCGCGGCGCGCCGGAGCTGTCCCGCGACATGCAGGACGCCGCGATGTGCTTTGCGGCGCGCAACGGCATGATCGGGGTGCGCGTCAACTACCGCCTCGCGCCCGCCGCCACCTGGCCGTCGGGCGCGACCGACGTGGCGGCGGCGCTGTCCTGGGTCCACGGCAATATCGACCTGTTCAACGGCGATGCCCGCGAGATCGTCGCGGTCGGCTACGGCGCCGGCGCCTTCCATGTCGCGAGCCTGCTCGCGCATCCCGAGCTCCAGGCCGACCGCGCCGATGTCGCCGCCGTGGTGCTGGTCTCAGGCACCTATCGCGCCGGCAAGGACGCCAGTGACAGCGAGAAGGCCTATTTCGGCAATGACGCCGCTCAATATGACAAGCGCTCGGTCTATCCCGGCGTCCTCAATGTCGACGAGCCGATCCTGCTGGCCTGGGCCGCCAACGATCCCGCTGATATCGTGGCGCAGGGCGAGACCCTGAAGAAGACGCTCTGCGGCGCCGGCCATTGCCCGCGCGCGACCCTGCTGCGCGGCCACGACGGCATCGCGGCGGCGTTCGGGCTGGATGGTTCCGGCGACAGTCTCGCCGAGCCGACCCTGCTGCTGGTGCATCAGCTCGAGGCGCGCGGGCTGCCGTAGGGTTTGCGGGCTGCCCAGCGTCTTGGTCGGGCTCTACGAACCCGGCCGCGACGGTCAGGATCTCACCGTCACCCTGAGGTGGCCGCTTCTTCAGCGGCCCTCGAAGGGCGACGGCCCGGCTCTCTCCGCTCGGCAGCAGCGGGGCCGTTCATCCTTCGAGGCTCCGCCCGCGTTGCGCTGCATCGCGGGCTTCGCACCTCAGGATGACGGTTCGCGAACAGCCCGTCAGCACGCCTGCCGCTTTCATCGCGCTCGCAGCCACACGATTGCCAAACGCTTGAGATAGATCAACGCACCCGGATGCAGGGTGAGCCGAGTTCGTTGGGGGCCAACGACAAGGTGTCGAGCATGCGCGTCACCGGCAGACTGCTGTTCGTTTTGATCGCGGCGCTCGCCTCGCTCGGGGCCATGTCGCAGCAGCGTTCGGATCAGCCCGATTCCGACCCCGGCTCCGACAAGGAAATCCGCATCGGCAACATCGTGCCCTATTCGGGGCCGCTCTCGGAATTCGGCGCGATCGGCAAGGCGGAAGCGGCCTATTTCGACATGATCAACGATCGCGGCGGCATCAACGGCCGCAAGGTCCGCTTCATCAGCCGCGACGACAATTCCGATCCCGCCACCGCGCTGCAGCTGACGCGCGATCTCGTCGAAAAAGACGACGTGCATCTGATGTTCGGGTCGTTCGGCACGCCGGGCAATCTCGCCACGCGCTGGTACCTGAACGAGAAGAAGATCCCGCAGCTGTTCGTCGCCTCCGGCGACGAGGAGCTGAGCCAGGCCAAGGCGTTTCCCTGGACCATGGGCTGGCAGCCTCCGTTCCGCTCGGAGGGGCGCATCTACGCCAACTACATCCAGGCCTATTATCCCCGCAAGAAGATCGTCGTGCTCTGGCAGAACGACCAGTTCGGCCGGATGCTGTACAAGGGCATCCAGGAAGGTCTCGGAGATCTGAACCGACACGTCCTGGTCGACGTCGCCTTCGACATCAATGACGAGCATCTCGAAGGCCACGTCGCAATCCTCAAGCGCGCTGACGCCGACATCTTCGTGTTTCTCGGCGTGCCGTCGACGGCGGCCAAGGTGATCGGCCTCGCGGCGTCGCTGAAATGGCACCCTGTCTTCATCGTCAACGATGCCTCCGCCTCGATCGCCAACGCCATGGCGCCGGCGGGGCTGGAGAATTCGGCCGGCGTGATCTCGGCGGCGTTCCTGAAGGATCCGAGCGATCCCGCCTGGAAGGACGATCCGGCCATGAAGGACTGGTTCGCCTTCATGGACAGGTACCACAAGGTCGAAAGCACCAATAACAGCGCCGCGCTCTATGGCTACGCGGCGGCGGAGGCGCTGACCAAGGTGCTGAAGCAATGCGGCGACGACCTCTCGCGCGAGAACATCATGCGCCAGGCGGCGTCGCTGCGGGACTACCATCCCTCCGTCGCACTGCCCAATATCAGGATGAACACGTCGCCGGAGAACTATCTGCCGATCCGGCAGATGCGCCTGGTGCAGTTCGACGGGCGGTCGTGGCAGCCGTTCGGGGCGGTGATCGAGACCGCGTTTACGGAAGGCGCGGCGCGTTAAAAGCATTACGCGCACCATTTGCTGAGCCACCCCTCTCCCCCCGCCCTCCCCCACAAGGGGGGAGGGAGCGCAGTGTGCCCCGCGGCGAGAGTTGGGCTCATCGCCTGCAAACTTTAGATCAAGTCATTCGCCGAGAGAAAGGTGCGTTCCCTCCCCCCTTGTGGGGGAGGGCTAGGGAGGGGGTGCCACACGGGGACTCTATCGAGCAGAAAGCTCGCATCCTCACGCAGGCTTCAGCGACGCCAGCGCGCTTTCCAGCAGCGAGCGCACGCGTGCGGCATCGCCTGATTTCACCACGGCCGGGTCGAGGTACAGCTCCAGCCCCGGCGCGCGTTCGGTGATGACGCCGCTCTTCTCAGCTGCCGCATCGCTCAGTGCGTCGACCGCATAGGGGATGACCTCGCGGCTGATGCCCTTCATCGTGATCGCGGGCAGCGCATGGGCACGAACGATGTCGCTGACCAGCGCGAAGGTTTCGTAGCTCAGCACGATGCCGCCGGGCTCGGCAATTGACTGCAGGCGGGCGGCGAGGTTCGCCTCGGCACCGATGATGGTGTAGTCCATGCGATCGCTGCTGCCGAAATTGCCGACATTACAATAGCCGGAATTGATGCCCATGCGCGAGCGGAACGGCTGCTCGATGCCGGCCGCGCGCCATTTCGCATTGAGCTCGGTGAGGCGCTGCTGCATGCGCCAGGCCATCTGCAGGCAGGCCTGCGCGTCAGCGCGGTCGCCCCTGGTCTCGGGATCGCCGAAGAAGATCAGCATGGCGTCGCCGATGAACTTGTCGACGGTGCCGCCATGCTCATGCGCAATCGCCGACATCTCGGTGAAATATTCGTTGAGCAGCTGGGTCAGCAATTCCGGCTGCAGCCGCTCGGTGGTCGCGGTGAAATTCTGGATGTCGGAGAAGAAGATCGTGAGCTTCTTGCGCTCGGTGTGGATGGTGACGTCCTTCTGGCCGGAGAAGATGCTCTTGTAGACCTGCGGCGGGATGTAGCGCGATATCTTCATCGACAGCGAGGCGAGGAAGTCGTTGGCGGATTCCAGCTCCCGGTTCATGCCCTTGATGCGGCTGGCCTGGCGACGCTGGAGCGAGAGAAAAGACAGCCCGCAGCCGGCCGCGATCAGGAAATAGGCCAGCAGGAACTTGAACGAGAAGATGTTGGCGGCGATCGGCTGGGCGATGATCACCTCCTGGATGCCTCTGACGTCGCCGACCTTCCAGTCTTTCTTCGGGCTCTCGGGGTGGCTGTTGTGGCAGCTTACGCAAGCCGGGCCCATGGTAACAGGCGCGATCAAGCGGACCTTGTCGGAGAACAGCGAGGTCTCGGTGTCGAGGATCTTCTGCTCGGGATCGGCGCGTAGCGCGGCGAGCGCATCCTTCTCGAACTTGTCGAGCTGATGCGGGGCGCGGTTCTGGAACGGGAAGTCGGAGACGAACCGGTAAGTGATGTTCTCCTGTTGCGCGCCGATGACGCGGCCAAGCTCCAGCGACAGCGTCGCCGGGATCGGGATCGCGCCGGGGACGGATTCGTAGTTGTGAACGACCTTGGTCGTGCCGTTGGGGTTGGCCAGGATTCGCCCGACCACATTGGACGCATAATAGCTGCGCACGCTTGTGATGACTGAATTGAGATCGGCGGTCTGCCGGCGGAGCGCGGTCTTGTTCAGTTCGGTCAGGTCCAGCCAGACCGCCAGCGGCAGGGCCAGCAGGAGAAAGGCAATCACGGCCCCGATCAGGATGCCGCTCTTGTGCTGCTCTTCGGCGATCGCTTGTTTCACTCTGTGGCTCCGTGATGTGCGTTTTTGCCGCAAGAACGGGATTTGCGGCACAACATGCCGGCTTGCACAGAGCCAACAAACGCAGCGCAGCGCAACCCCATTTTATGGTGGGTCGCAGCAGGCGCCTTTTCGTTTCATGACGAATGTTTAAGATCAGGATCAACCTGCATTGATCAATCCGGAACCACCGCCCATGACCGAGACAATCCGCATCATCAGCTTCAATGCGCGCCCCGTGATCGTGCCGATGAACCTGCCGCTGCAGACCTCGACCGGTGCGGTTGCCAGGGCGCCCCTGGTGCTGATCGACTGCGAGACCGACCAGGGCGTAACAGGGCATGCCTATCTGTTTGCGATCACGCCCTCGGCCCTCAAGCCGCTGACCGCGATGGTCGCGGAGATGTCGGAGCTGCTCAAAGGCGACGAGCTGCTGCCGTTCGAGATCGAGCGCAAGCTGACCCAGCGTTTCACGCTGCTCGGCCTCGCCGGCCTGCAACGGCTGGCGCAATCCGGCATCGACATGGCGGCATGGGATGCGCTGGCGCGCAGCAGAGGCCTGCCGCTGGCGCGCCTGCTCGGCGGCGCGCCGAAGCCGGTGAGGGCCTATAACTCGAAGGGCCTCGGCATCATGTCTGCTGGCGCCGCGGTGGAAGAAGCCCACAAGCTGCTGGCCGAGGGTTTTCGCGCCGCCAAGATCCGGGTCGGCCGGCCCGAGGCACGGGACGATCTCGCCGTGGTACGCGCGGTGCGCAAGGCCGTCGGCGACGAGGTGACGCTGATGTGCGACTACAACCAGGCGCTGACGGTCACCGAGGCGATCCGCCGTGGCGAGATGCTCGACGACGAAGGCTTGAGCTGGATCGAGGAGCCGATCCGCCACGATAATTATGACGGCTGCGCCCGCATCGCCGACGCGCTGCGCACGCCGGTGCAGATCGGCGAGAATTTCGACAGCGCGTTTGCGATGCAGGCGGCGCTGTCGCGAGAGGCCTGTGACTACGTGATGCCCGACGTGCAGCGCATCGGCGGCGTCACCGGCTGGCTCCGCGCCGCGTCACTGGCACACGCCGCCGGCATCGAGATGTCGACGCATCTGTTCCCGGAGGTCAGCGCGCATCTGCTCTGCGTCACGCCGACGGCGCACTGGCTGGAATATGTCGACTGGGCCGATGCGGTGCTGGCGAGCCGGCTCAGGATCAAGGACGGCTTTGCACTGCCGGGCGAGGAGCCGGGTAACGGGATTGAATGGGATGAGGCGGCGGTGAGGAAATATCTGGTGGCGTGAGCAGGCGCGACTGACAGTCGCCGCTACCACGTCTCCGCGCCGGGGACTTTCTTGCGCACCGCCATGCGCTGAATCCAGATGCAGCGACGGACGGATCGGTTGGAGCGGCCGACGGCAGAAATGCCCTCGCCGGCCTGAAGCAGCGGCGCCACGCTCGCGCGCAGCTCGCGGCAGCGCTGGAGCTCGGCCTGCCAGTCGATGATTGCGGCATTCGCGCTCGATGCCGTCAGCGCCGTCACCGCGACGGCAAGACAAATCGTCCGCGTCATTCACCCGCCCTTCCCTTTGATACGTCCGCAATGCGCCGGTAGCGGAAGTCGCAATGATCGGCGCCCTGCATGATGGTCTGTGTGCGCGTCAGCTTGATGTCCGGACCGAAGCCGTCCGCGGTCGCAAAGTCCGCGGTGCAGACCATGAGGAAGCCGAGCTCCGGCTCACCCAGCGCCTTGTAGAACTCGGCATAGGCGCATCGCTTCACGTTGAAGGCGAACGCATCCCGCGTCTGCTCGATCACGTCGTAGCTGAGCGCATCGTCGCGCGCGTACGTCGCAAAGGCGGAGCCGACGGCCTTGCCGAGATCGCTCTCGTTCCTGGCTTTCCAGAACGCCTCGCCGAAGCCGCGATAGAGGTCGCCAAGCGCCTTGCGTACGATGGCGTTGGCACGCGCCTCGCCGAGCTCGGCCTGGAGCGCCTTGACCAGCGGCACCAGCACCTGTGCCTGGATTTTGGCCTGTTCGATGACGGAAACGCTCATGGCATGCTCGCGTCTCGGAGGGAAGGCGCGGCTCGAAAGAAGCCAGCGCGCATTCAAAACAGCAGCCGCGAGACTATATCTCCCTATTGCGCTTCAAGACAGGGCGTGGCGCGAGCCGTCCTCGAGCCCGACGATGCGACTTTCCGAATGGAAGCGTTCATCCGACGCGCCCCTGACGCCCGCGCCGGCGGCCGCTACTTCTGGCCCGACGGCGCCTGGGCATTGGAGTCGTTCGGGTTCTTTTGCTTGTTGGCCTCATGATGCCCGATCACGCATCCTGCGGCCGCGCCGAGCTTGCCGTGTCCTGCCATATGGCCGGCAACACCGCCGACGATGGCGCCCTTGATGCACCCCTTGGCCTCCGCCGGCGAAATCGATGCCAGAGTCAGCAGACACGCGGCGGCAAGGATCGGTTTCATGATCGTCTCCTCTCAGGTTGACCTCTGGGCCATCAATTCCCCCAGACGAGACGCGTTCCGGAAAGCCGCACTCCGGCGACCCATCCCGTCAAGCAGCGTCGCGACCGCGACCGCCGGGATACGGCCCCGCGGCATGGCGCAGGCGACCGATTTCCTCGCTGCCACAGCGCGAGCAGCGGAAGGAAACCTCGGGCTGCGCAACCATGCTTCTCTGAGCGCTCACGGCCATCGGCCAGGCCCCGCACCGGGGACACTTCACCAGCAGATCGTTCGTTTCCAGCATCGCGACGACTCCTCGACCCTGCGTCCATGATCCGACAACGACGCGAAAATGGCGGCGTTCCGTATCTTCACGCAGGCCTGCCTTAGGTGTCCGGAATAGTCTCCGACCAGACGAGGCGAGCCTTCACCCAAGCCGTTCCGCGCTGGGTCGCCGGGCTGAAAGAGTTAAAGGCGCGTCCTGTTCATTTTCAGCATCACGCGCCAGCGTTCCGTCACCACCATCCGCCAGCAAATGGGCCGGGCCGCTCGAAGGCGAGACGTCGGTCGGGTGCCCTTTTCTGTAGTTTTGCCCAGCGCTTCGGATGCGGACGGGGGCCTGAGGAGACGCGGGCGGTCGCCTCTTTCTTGACCTCGACGGCAGGCGCTGCAGGCATTGCGGCCAGGGTTTCTCGCATTTGGGTTTCTCGCACTTGGGCTTCTCGCACTTGGGCTTCTCGCACTTGCTGCTTGGGTTCTTCGGAGAGCGGATCGGCCTGCGCCATTGTCGGCCAATCGGCGCGCGCAGACGTGTCGAACACGATCTTCTCCGGAAGGCTCCTCGCCGAGGCGATCCGGATGATGCTCCGGTCCGGATCGGATGGGCCCGCGCGCTCGGCGGGGGCCGGCAGGTACCGTTCAACAGCGAAAAGCAGCGCCAGCAGCAGCCCGCCGACGAAGACGAAATAACGAATGATCGGCATGAATGGCCGCTCGCAAATGGGACATCAGGTATCGCCGGGGGGCCGGACCGGAGTGGCGGGTCGCTTCGTTCGGCGACCCCGCCACTGGAGGGATTAGTCGATCTCCTGGACGACCGTACGGGTCGACGGATCGACCAGCATCACGCGCTCGCCCGAATAGACATAGCGGTACTTGGTGAGCGAGGGACCCCAGTCGGCGGGCACCGCCTCGAGCTCGACTTCGCGCGGCACTGGCTGGCCGACGACGATCTTTTCGCGGGTCTCCACTGGACGGACCTTGTGCTCGGTGACGTAGGTGCGGATCTTCGTGCGGTATTCGGGCTCGATCTGTACGGCGGCGGCATGTCCCGTGCCGGTGGTGGTGACGACGGTGGACTGCGCCATCGCGCCCGTCGAGATCATCACCGCCATCGCGGCGCTCAGCAGAAGCTTATTCATCTTTCTCTCCTCGCCGCCATATGCGGCATGCGAGAACCCACGAATGATGCCAAGGTTCCCGCTCGTCCGCAGAGGTCCTCGCATGCGACGGAACATTCGGGTCGGACGGCCGTTCGCCCCAAGCTCCCAGGCGCTTGCTCACGGAGAGCCCGCTGATGCCACCGTCCGATGCAGTCAGGAGAGCCCCCGATCGACGCCAGCGAAGGCTCCTGATCCTGTTGGCGTTAGGATTCGTCGTCTTCGGCGCCGCTGCCGCGACGCTCTTCTACGTCCTGCAGCCCGAGACTCTTCGGATCGCCGTCGGTCCCTCGGGCAGCGAAGACCACCAGGTGGTCCAAGCAATGGCGGAGGCCTTCGAAGAGGAAAGCAGGACGGTTAGACTGTTCCCTATCGCCACCGCCGGAGCGGCCGAATCCCTTGCCCTCCTGGGTGCCGGCAAAACCGACCTGGCAATCGGTCGCGGCGACCTTGGCATGCCGGCTGATGCGCAGACACTGGCCGTCCTGCGGAAGAACTATGTCGTCATATGGTCGCAGTCTGGACGCGCAGGCAAGGACTCCAAGAAGAAGGCCGCCGCGAAGATCGGAGAGATCGCCGATCTTGCGGGGCATAAGGTCGGCATCATCGGAAAGACCGACGCCAACGTCGCGGTCCTGCGGACAATTCTAGAGGGTTCAGGCGTGCAGCCCGACAAGGTTGCCACGGCTCAATTCGGGACCGACGAAATCGAAAAGCTCGCGCAGGACGCCACTCTCGACGCCTATCTTGCGGTCGGTCCGCTCGACAGCAAGATCACCGCCGCCGCGATCGCCGCGACTTCCCGGTCGCGCGGAGCTCCGAAGTTTCTTGCCGTCGAAGCCTCCGAGGCGATTGCCCTGCGGCATCCCCGCTACGAGGCCGAGGAGATCCCCGGCAGCGTTTTCAACGCTAACCCGGCCTGGCCCGAGGACAAGATCGACACCATCAGTGTCAACCATCTCATCCTGGCCAGAAAAGAACTGTCGGAAGCCAAGGCGGCGGCCTTCTACCGGCAGCTTTTCGCCTTGCGCGACACGATTACGCAGCGTGTCGCCAGCGGGGCGCACATCACGAAGCCGGATACCGAGAAGGAGACTGAGCCTTCCGTGCACAGGGGCGCCGCGGCGGTCATCAACGGGACCGAGCGGACCTTTCTGGACAAGTACAGCGACTACTTCTGGTTCGCCCTGCTCCTCCTGTCCGGGATCGGTTCGGCCGCCGCATGGCTGCGTCGCTATCTGAACCGGGACGAGCGGGACGACAACACCGGCTATCGCAACCGTATTCTTGCCGTGGTGTCGGAGGTTCGCGGTGCCGAGTCCGAACAGGATCTGCTGGCATCGCAACGGGAGGTCGATGCGATCATCGGCGAGACTCTCAAGTGCTACGACGAGGGAGCCATCGAACAAGAGGACATGGCCGCATTCGGTCTCGTCCTTGAGCTGTTCAATCATGCGGTCGCGGAAAGGCGGGCGGCGCTGCAGGGCGGCGCGATCGAAGCAAAGGCTCCGGGTCCAAGCCTTGCCTCTCGCCGATAGGCGCGCCGGCAGACCAAACCTTCATCGCTTCACGACTAAAGCTTTTCAATTGCGCTGGCGCGGATAAGGATCTCGTCCTGATCGAGCATCTCTTCGAGCTGTTTGCGGCGGTTCGCCCACCATGCGCGATCGAGCTCTTCGGTCATAACCTCTAGGATGATGATCTCATCCCGGACGACCTGTGACCCTTCTTTGTTCTCGCCAGAGGCTGGCGCGCGTTTGAAAGCAGTGACCCCGCCAAAGCGTTCGGTCAGCTCGTGCTCAAGGGACTGATAGAGCTTCGGATCAAACCGCTTGCCGTTGTTGTTGCTGAGAGGCAGGAAGATTTCGATCAAATGCATGAGGATCAGGCCGCGAGCTTGGCGCTCTCCCCCGCCTTGCGGGTCGCCCTCAGCCGCTTCTTCAGGAACGCCAGGACCATCACTTCGTCCGCGCTCAATTTGCTATACTGACGCTTGAACCTCTCTGTGATCTTGTCCTCGATCATTTTTGCCAGGTCGCCAGACATATAGGCGCCCAGAATTTCCGGATGCACGTAGCATTTGCGGCAAATGGCTGGCGTGTTGCCAAGTTGTCTGGCGACTTTATCGATGGCGGCCACGACGTTCCGTTTTGCTTCAGCCTGAGAGTCATACTTCTTGAACCCGGCCAATGCGAGCGCAGCCAGCACGGTACCGGCCCAGGTTCGGAAATCCTTGGCCGTAAAATCCTGCCGGGTGATTTCCTTGATGTAGGCATTCACGTCGCCGGAATCGATCGTACGCGGTTCGCCGTTGTCGTCGAGATATTTGAAGAGCTCATGCCCCGGCAAGTCGGCGCAGTGCTTGACGATCGCCGCAATGCGCCTGTCCTCTACCGAAAGCTTCCATTGCTTGCCGGACTTCCCGGTAAACTCGAACTTCAAGGTCGAACCTTTGACCGCCACATGCCTGCGGCGCATGGTCGTCAGTCCGTAGGAGTTGTTTGTATTGGCATATTCGGCATTGCCGACACGAATGAGGGTCTTCTCGAGAAGGCTGACGACGGTCGCGAGAATCTTTTCCCGAGGCAAGCCTTCGCGCTTCATGTCGGCGGCGACACGGAACCGCAATCCAGGAAGCGCGGCTGCGAACTGCATGATGTGCTCGTATTTGTTTTGATCACGCAATTCACGCCATTTAGCGTGGTAGCGATATTGCTTGCGGCCGCGTGCATCATAGCCCGTGGCCTGGATATGGCCGTTGGCAACAGGACAGATCCACACCCTCTCATAGGCCGGCGGGATGCCGATCGACTTGATACGACGGACGATGTCCTTGTTCGTGATGCGGGCGCCGCTCTGGTCGTAGTAGGAGAAGGTGGTGCCGGTGCGCTTGCGGGTGTAGCCCGGCTTTGCGTCACTGACGTATCGCAAGCCTTCTTCGGCGATGATCGCCGCCACTTCAGCGGTCCTCTCGGGAATTCTCTCATCGGCCTTCGTTTCGCGGAACATGGCGGCGTCATTTTGACAGCGCTTGTGAAAGCACTTCGCCGCTGTCCCAATGCGTCAAGAAGATCTACAGGGTTTTGTTCCCCTTCAACGTTAACAGGGCCGTCGCGGGCGGCATATCACCCAAAGTCGATCGCGGCCTGCTCCCCCGGACCAACCGAGCCTGCGGTCGTTCGCTCCTATCGATGCTCCCGAAGCTGCCGCTCCAGATCGATCGCCTGGTCTGCATTGTAAGCTCGCTTCAGAAACCCATCTCGCTGATCCCCCGGTGGCTTCTGATCAGCCCGCCTACGCATATCCCGCGCGAACTGCGTGAGCCTGGTCTCAAGGGAATCCTTCTGTTAAAGCGCTTGCGTTTCAATCCCATGGTCATTCCTTCCACGACGCCATGGATTGTACAACCGCTTGCCAATGCCCGCATGAACATAGGTTAGTTCTCGGACGTCCTGCCGTTTGCAGGTCTTTGAGTTGCTTACTCAATTCACGCCTGGCGTGACGGCTCGAGGATTCGTGCGCAGGAACTATCATTGCGTGACCCTCGTTTTTTAGGGGTGCAAGAACATCGCGCAGAGCTAGCCGAAATCCCCTCGGCCCCGCGGCGCGCGGAAGGTCGATACTGTAGGTGCAGCACAGGGTGCGTGAGATGACCAAGCTTCTCAAACTGCCGACATGGGCTGACGACGGACAAATTTTCGCGGTTGTCGAGACGCCTCGCGGGAGCTCCTGCAAACTGGATTTCGATCCCGAGCTCGGGGTCTTTACGCTGGCAAAGCCTCTGATGGCAGGGCTGAGCTATCCCTATGACTGGGGCTTTATTCCTTCCACCAAGGCTCCTGATGGCGATCCCCTCGACGTACTGATCATCCATGATGCGAAGACATATCCCGGCGTCGTGCTCAAATGCAGGCCGGTCGGCGTTCTCGAAGTCGAGCAGAAGATCGGGAGCAAGAGAGAACGGAACGATCGTGTGTTCGCGGTGCCGGACCGATCGCCCCTCGAGACTGATCTTAAGGATATACGACACCTCCCCTCGCGCGCGTGCGACGAGCTGGAGGAGTTCTTCCGCGCGACAAACGCGCTTGAGAACAAGGAGCTCAAATTTCTGGGGTGGCGCGGGCCTAACCACGCGGCCAAGACCATCAAGCGGCTTTCCAAGTAGAATATCCTGACATCGTGGCGGGGTTGATCGGCCGGAATTCGCCGAGTTTGGCCTTACGACATCTGTCCTGCGCCAGTCTCCGAGCACGAGCGGCGAGGAACGGATCGTCCTCAGGCGGCTTGGAACGGAAGTCCCTGCCTTCGGCGAGCGCCGCGTTGAACAAGTCGAGCGAAACAGCCTCATTCAATGCAGCATCCGAGCTCGATGGCGTGTCGCCGCGACAGACCGAGGAAATCGAATCTCAGAGCAGGCCTAGCGCCGCGCTGATTCACGAAACGATACGAGCTGAGGGAGAGCAGGAACTCGAGCGGCGCTGGTGGGCCATCCTCCTGTCCGGCCTTGCCGCAGGCTTGTCGATGGGACTGTCTCTCGTGGTCCAGGGCGAGTTTCAGGCTGCGATCTCCGATGAGGGGACCCGGCAGCTCGTCGCGCCGCTCGGCTATACCGTCGGCTTTCTGGTGGTCGTGTTGGGACGGCAGCAGCTCTTCACCGAGAATACCCTCACACCCATCCTTCCCCTGCTGCATCACCGCAATCTCGCGACGCTGGCCAAGGTGCTGAAATTGTGGGGACTCGTACTGGCCTCCAATATCGCCGGCACGTGGGCGGTCAGCTACGTGCTCGCACACACCGACATCTTTGGACCGAAAATCAACGATGCATTTCTCGAGCTTGCTCGGCACACTGTCGAAGGCACCTTCTCGGCCACCGTGGTCCGGGCCGTATTCGCCGGCTGGCTGATCGCGCTGATGATGTGGCTGCTGCCGACGACCAAGGGATCAGGTGCCCATATTGTCCTGATCATGACTTACGTGGTGGCGCTCGGGCAGTTTGCCCACATCATCGCAGGCTCGGTCGAGTGTGCTTACCTGGTGCTGCTTCGGGAAGCTTCGTTTGGACAATACGTTTTTGAATTCTTCTTCCCGACCCTGCTCGGCAATATCCTGGGCGGAACGACGTTGGTCGCCCTGTTGAATTACGGACAAGTCGCCGCCGAGCTCGACAAGGCCAAGGATTAGTCGGAACACCTGCTTCTGACGGCAAGGCCTTGTCGAGAGCTGAAGGGCCCGGCTCTTCGCCGGGCCGTTGTCATCACCAGTAGCCGTATGGCCGATAATATGGCCGGTAATAGCGCGCACGGTAGTAGCGTGGGCCGTAATAGGCGTAGGGCCCGCCATAATAGGCGTATGGACCTGGATAGTATCCTGGTCCGTAATAGTAGGGCGAGGCCGCTGCGGCAGCGCCGAACGCCAAGGCACCGGCAGCAAGGCCGAAGCCTAGTCCAGGCCCGCCCCACCCTCCGTGCCATCCGCCACCGTGCCAGTGCGCCTCGGCAGGCGCCGCAGTTGCAGCCGAAATCGCTCCGACCGCCAAAGCTACAAGAGCAAGCCTTCGCATCGCTGTTCTCCTCCTGGGTTGTGCGTGCCGATAATGCAAAAGTTGACGGCCACGTTCCAAAAGGGGCGCTGCTACCTGGGCGATTTCAACACCGATGCCTGATCGATGCACGGTCATCCTCACAAAGCCGCGTCGGACCTTACGCTAGGAACTAACGTCAGCGTCCGCCGGTTCGTGGAGCGTCTTACCTCTCATCTCAAGGGCAATCCATGTACCACCACGTCAAGAAACTGATGTTCACCGTCCGCGTCGACGAGCCGGATCCCAGGTTCGGCAACATGCTTCTCGAGCAGTTCGGCGGCGCCAACGGCGAGCTTGCCGCCGCCATGCAATATTCGATACAGGGGCTCAACTGCGAGGATCCGGATCGCAAGGATCTTCTCATGGATATCGGCACCGAGGAACTCAGCCATCTCGAGGTGGTCGGCACCCTCGCCCGCATGCATCTGAAGCCGTCGAAATTCGATCGCCAGGCCGCCGAGGCGGACCCCCTGATTGCGATTGCAGGCGGCGGCGGCGTGAACCTGTTCAACTCCCAAGGCAACGCTTGGACCGCGGATTACCTCAAGATCACCGGCGAGCTCGACGTCGACCTGCGCAGCAACATCGCCGCCGAGGCGAGAGCCAAGATCGTCTACGAACGGCTGATCAATTTCTGCGACGACGCGGGCACGAAGGACGCGCTTCAATTCCTGATGACCCGCGAGATCACGCATATGAAGGCGTTCGCGATGGCTCTTGAGAGCATGGCCAAACCGGCCTTCAGCATCGGCCGGATTGCGCCCACGCCCGGTCTGGTCGACCAGTTCTTCAACGATTCGACCGGAACCGGCGACCACGGCGAGATCGACACCCGCGGGCCCTGGAACGAGGGCGGCGAGTGGGTCTTTACGGAATCCCCGGCTATCCAGGCCGGCGACCCTGGTCCGGCGACGGCGCTTGTCACCGAGAGTTCCCCGCCGGTCGACGAGGCCGGTCTTGGCGATCTCCTGACCGACGAGCTACGCGACATCCTGCATGCGGAAAAGCAGCTGACAAAAGCCCTGCCGAAAATGGCGCAGGCGGCGCGTTTCGATCAGCTGCGCGAGCTGTTCGAGCAGCACCTGAACGAAACCGAGGCCCAGATCGAGCGCATCAATGAGTGCTTCGAGATGCTCGGCAAGACCCCGCGGGCCAAGCCCTGCAAGGGAATGATGGGCCTGGTCGAAGAAGGGCAGGAAATCATCGCCGAAGGCGAAGAGAAGGAGGATGCCGCGGCCGATCTGGCGCTGATCGGCGCAGCCCAGCGGGTCGAGCATTACGAGATCGCCGGGTACACCACCGCACGTAATCTCGCCCAGCAACTGCGCCATAGCGCCATCGTCAGTCTGCTCTCGAAATCGCTTGCTGAAGAAGAGAATGCCGATCAGCTGCTCAACCAGGTAGCCCGCTCGCTGATGTCGGTGGCAAAGATGCCTGCAGCGGTCGAACAGACTGAATGAACCGGCGGCCTCATTTCGTGGCTGAAGGGTTTGTCAAAGACAAATCCTTCAGCTGGCCTTTTCTAGAGCGCGATGAGACTGGGTTGAATCGTCATCGCGCTTTAGCTCCTTGTTTGAGCATGATCTCCGCGCAAACGCGTTCCGCTGATGTCGCGAGGGAAACCGCTTCAAACGCGGCAGGCGAACAGGAACGGCCCTTCCCGGGGTGTCGTTTTCGCGGGCGTCGCTTGGGCTACGAGCAAATCAGGTCCCTCCGACATCCGATCGTCCCAGGATCCGATACAACGCTTAGCGTATCCCATAGCCGTCTCTAACATTTGTTGACGCGGGGCTGGTCACTCGCTATTCCGCGCGCGACGCAGCGCCGTCGTCAGCTTGGCCTTTTGCCCGGCCCACCGCTCATCCTCCGCAGCCGCCCGCGCGTCCACCGCGGCCCGCTCGGCTTCAATGGCTTCAAGCCTGGCGCCATGCTCCCGCGCGGCGTGGTCGAGCGCGGCCTGCGCTTTTGCGATAGCCCGCTCCTGGCGCTCCCTGACCTTCGCTCGGGCGGCTTCTTCGCGCCGGCTTTGCGCCTCGCGCCGCCGCTGCTCTTTCTCGTAGTTTGCAGCCGCTTGTCGCGCGGCCTTGCTGCTGACTTGGGTCGGTTGCCGCCTGTGCGGCTTCGATCGGCGCGGCGCGGGCTGCTCATGCGCACGATCCGCAGCCGCTTGCGAGGGTATGCTGGAGTGCTCGGAAAATCGTCCCGTCGATCCGACTGCCCGTCTGAGGACCACGCCGGGCTTTGCCATGGTCGCCGCAACGACCTCGGGGTCATCGGTCTCCGTGGCCAAACCCTGGTGAAAGAGGTTGCTTCCGGCGCCCCATGCCTCGAGCGCGGCCTTCATCGACGGCGCCGCGACCGCGAGATCGTGGAAGCCAAGGGACGTCTGATATGTCTTGAGCTTGCGCGCCATTCCCTCTGGATAGCGCCGATCTTCGCCGTCGGCTATCCCGTCTAGCGTCGCCGTGCGATCAGCACGCCGACGACGAACGCCGCCGCGAGCGACCGGAGGGGGGCGGCCGTGACGATCTCCCGAAGCTGGTCGGCAAGCCGCGCTGCCGACGCCTGCGACGACGACAGGGACGGCGATGATTGCGCATCT
The DNA here is from genome assembly GCF_019455395.1 of Bradyrhizobium sp. BR 10261. NCBI lineage: Bacteria > Pseudomonadati > Pseudomonadota > Alphaproteobacteria > Hyphomicrobiales > Nitrobacteraceae > Bradyrhizobium > Bradyrhizobium sp. BR 10261. The sequence continues at coordinate 138,579 of NZ_JACOFQ010000007.1, read as the reverse complement.
TCGGTTCCCGATTTGGCTGCGGACGTGCCTGCGGGATCATCTGTCAGACCGGAAGCTTCGGTCATTGCAGAGGCATCTGTCAGGTCCATCGGTCCCTCCCGTGAGTGGTCCGGGGCAACCTTGCGCTCACCATCCGGTTCCAATCGGCATCCGGCGCCCCGCCTTACGCGAGATTGAGCGGGGGCCAAGTCCGTGCGGCTCGCCAAGTCGATGGCGCGCCAATTGTCATGAGCCGAAGCTGGTTGGAACTGGAATGCGGGCGTTCTATTGACTCGGCCGTGTCAGCCATTGCGCGGCCGCATGCAGCCGGAACATTGCAGCGAGATCGGACGTTCTGGCGAGATGCCACGCTACTATTTCAACATTCACAACGGTCATCCCTTCGAGGATCTGGGCGGCGAGGATCTGCCCGACGAGGCCGCAGCTTGGAAAAACGCGCTCCTGCTCACCCGCGACATCGAAGATGTGCTCGCGCCCGGCGGCGTCTGGAAGCTGGAGGTTATGGAGCCAGATAGAAACCCGTTGTTTCGCATCGAGATCAAGACGGAACGTCTCAAATGAACGGCTTTCCGCCGGTGACGGCCAGTGTCGCTCCCGAGGTGTAGCTCGACAACGGATCGGCAAGCATGACGTAGGCTGTCGCGAGTTCGGCCGGCTGCCCTGCGCGCTGCATCGGCACTTGCTTGCCAAAATTCTTGACCGTTTCCTCCGGCATGGTCGATGGGATAAGCGGCGTCCAGATCGGGCCAGGCGCAACCGCATTGACCCGAATGCCCTTGGACGCCAACATCTGCGCGAGCCCGCCGGTAAAATTCTGAATGGCGCCCTTGGTCGTTGCGTAGGCGAGCAGGCTGGGATTCGGCATGTCGGAGTTGACCGAGGCCGTATTCACGATCGCAGCACCGGGCCGCATATGCGGCACGGCCGCCTTGGTCAAATAGAACATCGCATGGATGTTCACCTCGAACGTGAGCTGCCACTCGTCATCGCTGATATCGCCGATGTCCTTGAACGTGGCCTGATGCGCGGCGTTGTTGACCAGGATGTCCAGTCCGCCGAGCTCCTCGACGGCGCGCCGCACGATCGCGCGGCAATGGCCGGGGTCGCGGATGTCTCCTGCAATCAGGATGGCCTTCCGTCCCTCCCGCTCCACCAGCGCTTTGACGTCCGCGGCATCCTCATCCTCATTCAAATAGGCGATGGCGAGGTCTGCGCCTTCGCGGGCATACGCAATCGCGACCGCACGGCCGATGCCGCTGTCTCCGCCGGTGATGATGGCCTTTTTGCCGGCCAGGCGACCGGCGCCCTTATAACTCTCTTCGCCGTGGTCGGGCCGCGGGTTCATCGCGCGGGTCGCGCCAGGCATGGACTGATGCTGAGGGGGATATGGCGGCTTTGGATATTCGGTCATGGAGCGCCTCCGAGATTCGCTGCGCTAACAGAACCCGAGCGAAAGTGTTCCTAAAGCGCGATGAGGTTGGGTTGAACCGTCATCGCGCTTTAGCTCCTTGTTTGAGCATGATCTTTTCGGAAAACCGCTTCACATTTTTCCGGATCATGCTCTAGCTCCCCATCAGACGGCCGAGCTATCGAGAACATTCATCAAGGGTGCGTACGTTCACCCGAACTTCGCCATGCTCGTCGATGTCGATCGTTGCCAGCGTGATCGGCAGATTGAAGCGCCGGGGCCCGGCGCTTCCCGGGTTCAGATAGATGATACCATCCGTGGTCCTGAGGCTTGCCCGATGCGAATGGCCAGAGATCACGGCGTCGACATCTGCGGGGGCGGGCCTGCTCTTCAGCTCGTTGATATCATGCAAGACATAGAAGGCCCGCCCGGCGAGATGAACGGTCGTCGTCTCGGGATAGAAGCGGGCCCAATCGCCGACATCGACATTGCCCCGGATGGCAGTGACAGGGGCAATCCGGCGTAGCCCTTCCATGACATGCCCGGCACCGATATCGCCGGCGTGAATGATGTGCGCGGTCCCGCGGAAGCATTGTTCCACTTCCGGCCGCAGCAGACCGTGTGTGTCTGAGATGATGCCGATCCTGAACATTGCCTCACATCTCCCCATGACAGCCGCCTTGACCCGCGTTTAGGAACGACAATGCCGCGCTCGAATTGCCCGCCTATCTAACGGGAGCACAGACATGGGCGACACCGGCGTAGGAATGCTTCTTGGAGACCTCTCTGTCAAAACGGTTTGGTTGCTGTGTCTTGGCGTTTTGGTCCTTGGCGGAGCGATCTGGTACGGTGTCTGGCGGTCAGGGCATCTGCGCCGCAGCGAGCGCGCCCAGCTCGATCGGAACACCAAAGCAGCGCAACGCCGGGACGATCCGCAGAAGCCTGTCACACGATAGCTCACGCAATCGATTGATGGATCCGTCATATGCTCGAGGATTTGCGCGCAATTCTTCAGCCTGGGGCGCTGCTTGCCGTGGTCATCATCCTGCTGCTGATGGCCGCCGCCGACGCGGCCATCTTTATCGCGACCAAGGGATGGCCGCTCTAGGTCGGGACTCCCAACAACTTGCGCAGTTCGACCTGGATGCGTTTGACGGCGTTCTCGCCTTTGGCGAGGTCCTCCGTCAAATCTACATGAAACTGGGTTGGGGCAACCGCGCCTATACCTGGCACGAGGCGGCGGATGTCGCCCTGTATCATCCCATTCCCAATGTTGACCGCGTCGAAGATTTGGTCTGGATCGGGAATTGGGGCGATGGAGAACGCAGCGCCGAACTCAACGAATTTCTGGTCGATCCCGTCGCCGAGCTGAGCCTGCAGGCAAGCGTCTATGGCGTGCGCTATTCGGACGGCGCCATCCACACGATCCGGACCGCCGGCATCCGGTATGGCGGCTGGCTCCCCGCCCACCGGGCTCCCGTCGCCTTCGCCGGCGCACGCGCCACCATCCACGTGCCGCGCGGCCCGTATGTCCGATTGCTTCCGGGCATCCCAACCATCCGTGTGTTCGAGGCGCTGGCCTGCGGCATCCCACTGGTTTCGGCACCCTGGTCTGACGCAGAGGAGCTGTTTCCCGACGGCGCATATCTCACAGCGGCGCATGACGCTGACATGGGCCGCAAGCTTCGTGCCGTCCTCGATGATCGCGAGCTGTCTTCGGCGTTGGTAGCGACAGGCCTCCGCGCCATCCTGGAGCGGCATACTTGCCGGCATCGCGCGCAACAACTCGTCGGCATCGTTGAGGCGATCCGTGCTTCCGATACCTCGTCACAGCCATTGCGATTTATCGGAGCCTCCGCATGAAGATCAGCTTCTTCGGATCAAGCCTTGTCTCCTCGTACTGGAACGGCGCCGCCACCTATTACCGTGGCATGCTGAAGGAGATTGCAGCGCTCGGGCACGAGATCACTTTCTTCGAGCCTGACGCCTTCGAGCGGCAGGCTCATCGCGACATCGACGATCCACACTGGGCCCAGGTCGTCGTCTATCCGGCGACGACCGACGGCTGGCGCACGTCGCTCGATAAGGCCGCCCGATCGGCCGACATGGTTATCAAGGCGAGCGGCGTCGGTGTGTTCGATCAAGAGCTGGAAACCGCGGTCGCCGGCCTGCCCTCCCGGATCATGCGTGTCTATTGGGATGTCGATGCGCCGGCCACGTTGGAAGCGATCGCAAGCGATCCGCATCATCATCTGCGCCGCGCTATTCCATCCTACGACATCGTCCTGACCTACGGCGGCGGCGATGGTGTCGTGGCTGCCTATCGCGCCATGGGCGCGCAGGACTGCGTGCCAATCTACAACGCGCTTGACCCCCGCACCCATTTTCCGTCGCCAGCGGAGCCGGGCTTCACCTGCGATCTCAGCCTTTTGGCCAATCGCCTGCCCGATCGCGAACAGAGGGTCGAGCATTTCTTTCTCGATGTCGCGCGTGACCTGCCAAGCAAGACGTTCGTGCTTGGCGGCTCCGGCTGGGAGACCAAGAACACCTCCAGCAACCTTCGCAAGGTGGGCCACGTCGGCACCGGTGCGCACAATGCCTTTTTCGGCTCCGCTCTCGCCACCCTGAACGTCAATCGCGACAGCATGGCACGCTTCGGCTTCTCGCCGCCGACCCGGGTGTTCGAGGCGATCGGCGCAGGCGCCTGCCTGATCACAGACTGCTGGAACGGCATCGATCACTTCCTAGAGCCAGGTTTGGAAGTCCTGGTCGCGGCGACCGGCGCCGAAGTTGCGAGCCACCTCGCGGCGCTCAGCCCCAACCGCGCCCGCGCCATTGCCGATCGCGCCCGCGCCCGCATCCTCAGTCTACACACCTATCGCCATCGCGCGCGCCAGTTCAACGAACTCTTCACAGGAAGCAGCTCGCAAATCGAGGCAGCAGAATGAACCTCAACATCGTCGTCATCGGTCTCTCGGTCACTTCGTCATGGGGCAATGGTCACGCCACGACCTATCGCGCCCTGATCGAGGCCTTGGCGCGACGCGGTCATCACGTCACGTTCCTCGAGCGCGACGCTCCCTGGTATCGCGATCACCGCGATGTGACGAACCCTGCGTCGTGGCGGGTCGAGCTCTATCAATCCCTGAAGGACATTCCACGGCGCTTTGGCGGCCTGGTCCGGAACGCCGATCTGGTCGTCATCGGCTCCTATGTCCCTGATGGCATTGCCATCAGCGAATGGGTCACGACCCATGCGCGCGGGATCACCGCCTTCTACGACATCGACACTCCGGTCACGCTGGCACGCCTCGAGCACGGCCTGGAATATCTCTCGGCTGCGATGATTCCTCGCTTCCACCTCTATCTTTCCTTCGCTGGCGGACCGGTGCCGCAAACGATCGAGAAACGCTATGGCAGCCCGCTCGCCCGGGCCCTCTATTGCAGCGCAGATACCGATATCTACATGCCGCAAGTCGCCAGGCATCGCTGGACGCTTGGCTATCTCGGCACCTATAGCGACGACCGACAGCCGGTACTCGAGCAATTGCTGATCACCCCGGCTCGCAAGCTTAGCTCGGAACAATTCGTCGTTGCCGGCGCGCAATACCCCGAGGGGACCGTGTGGCCCGATAATGTCAGCCGCATCGAGCACCTTTCGCCAGATCGGCATCCCGCGTTCTATGCCGAGCAGCGGTTTACCCTGAACGCCACCCGCGCTGATATGAAGGCGCTGGGCTTCTCGCCGAGCGTTCGGTTGTTCGAAGCAGCGGCCTGCGGCACCCCGGTCATTTCGGACCGATGGCCGGGACTCGAGACCATCTTTGAGCCGTCGCGCGAAATCTTGCTGGCATCAGGCCCGCGCGAGGTCCTCGAAATCCTCCGCGAGATGCCCGAGGACCGACGGCGGAGCATCGCGGAACAGGCGCGCCGTCGCGTGCTTCGCGATCACACGTCCGATCACCGCGCTCGGCAGCTGGAAGGCTATTACGCCGAGGCTTTGGCGCACCGGCGTCGAAAGACCACCCAATTTCCCGCCTCCCGTCCGATGCAGGTTGCAGAGATTTGAAAGGCCCGTCATGACATTCAATGCCATCATTCCCTCCGGCGAGCGCGCGACGACCGTCCTGGTCGCGGGCGGAGCCGGCTTCATCGGGTCGCATCTTTGCGATGCTCTCCTGCAACGTGGCAAGACCGTCATCTGCCTCGACAACCTCGTCACCGGCAGCATCGACAATATCAGGCCGTTGCTGAACCACCCGAACTTTCGCTTCATCGAGCATGACGTGCGTGATCCCATCGCGATCGAAGACAGGGTTGACCGGATCTACAGTCTTGCCTGCCCGGCCTCGCCGCGGCACTATCAGAAGGATCCGATCGGCACGATGAAAACGTGCGTGCTCGGAGCAATCAACCTGCTCGAGCTTGCGCGCCTGAAGGACGCCCGGATTCTCCAGGCTTCGACCAGTGAGGTGTATGGCGACCCGGAAATTCATCCGCAACCCGAATCCTATCTCGGCAACGTCAACCCGATCGGGCCACGCGCGTGTTACGACGAGGGCAAGCGGGCAGCGGAGACGCTGATGTTCGACTACCAGCGCGCTCACGGCCTCGAAATCAAGGTCGCGCGAATCTTCAACACCTATGGCCCGCGCATGCTGGAGAACGACGGACGCGTCGTTTCCAACTTCATCGTGCAGGCGCTCCGTGGCGAGCCGATCACGATTTACGGAAGCGGCAGTCAGACCAGGAGCTTCTGTTTCATCGACGACCTCGTTCGTGGCCTTCAGCTCCTGATGGAGAGCCCGTCGTCCATCACCGGGCCGTGCAATCTGGGCAATCCCCATGAAATCAGCATCGAGACCATAGCGCGCGAGGTGCTCGCCTACACCGCATCCAACTCGCCACTCCGCTTCGAGGCGCTTCCAAAGGACGATCCGAAGCGCCGCAAGCCGGTGATCGATACCGCGACGCGGATCCTCGGATGGCGACCGCGCGTCGCGCTCCAGGACGGCCTCAAGGCAACGATTGCCTATTTCGCACTTCGGATCGCGGGAGACTCGCCCACGCTCGTTCCCGTTGTCGCAACGCGCCGGCCAGGACGTGGAGCACGCACTCGCATGACCATCGCCGAATAGCGGCGAAGGCTCGCCGCTATTCGAGGTATTGTCCCGGCGCTCGCAACAACATTGGAACTCGATCGCGATTGTTCCATCGCAACATATGTTAATCCGAAATGCGTTCACATGTGTGGTCGCGCAGCTACAGCCACCGCGCTGATTGCCCGGTACGGTCCTCGCAGGGTGGGGATTGCTCAAGACCTGATGGAACAAATGAAAATGAACAAGCTTTTGGCTTCGGCCGCATTCGGCGCTTTGATCATCGCAGCGTCGTCGGCTTCCGCCGCGGACCTCGCTGCGCGACCCTACACCAAGGCGCCACCCGCGGCCGTTGCCGCGGTCTACGACTGGAGTGGTTTCTACATCGGCATCAACGGCGGTTGGGGACAAAGCCATGACCGCCGCGTGTTCGACCCGACGGCAACGCTGCTCGGCAGCTACAACGCGAACGGCGGCACGGTCGGCGGCCAAGTGGGCTATCGCTGGCAATCCGCGGGCTGGGTGTTCGGACTTGAGGCCCAGGGCAATTGGGCCGACATCTCCGGCAGCACCGGCAACCTCGTCGTCCCCGGCGGCACGGTCCGCTCGAAGATGGACGCATTCGGCCTGTTCACCGGCCAGGTCGGCTACGCCTGGAACAACGTGCTGCTCTACGTGAAGGGCGGCGCTTCGATCACCGACCGGAACTATCAGTTCCTTGCGGCTGGCGGCGCACTCGCTTCGGAAACCGGCTACGGCACCCGTCTCGGCGGCACGGTCGGCGCCGGCCTCGAGTTCTCGTTCGCGCAGAACTGGTCGCTGGGCGTCGAGTACGACCACATCTTCGAGAACCGTCATGGTGCGACGTTCACCATCCCGGGCGGCGGCAGCGTGACCGGCTTCTCGACCGGCGGTGACACCGATCTGATCCTGGGTCGTCTGAACTACCGCTTCGGGGGTCCGGTCCTCGCCAGATACTGAGCGAAGACGTCCCATTCCAATCAACTCAAAGCCCCGCTCACGCGGGGCTTTTTCTGTCAAACACCTGCTGCTGAAGAACATCAAGGCCATCAACCCGCAGCCGATCACCAGCGAAAAGAACGAGCCGAGACCGAGTGCGATCCAGCCGTTCTCGTCCATGGCGACGTCGCTGGTCGCATCCCACGCCCAAGCGATGCCAAGCGCAGCAAGGCCGAGCATGTGCTGCGCTCGATTAGGCACTTTTGGCGTTCGCAACCGTTGCAGTTCCAAGATCAGCCGCACCGGCTCGTGCTTCAGCGACGAAGGCCTGCGCGCGGCTTCCATCCTGTCCTTTCACCGGAGTAACGAGATGAGAATCCCAGCAATCGCCGCGCTCGTCGCGGTCCTGATCACGACATCTTCAGCCGGCGCGCAAAGTGGATCGGGAGCATCGCGCACCGGATCGAGCATCAATTCGTCCGGTACTGGCGGTGCGACCGGCGCCGGTGCCTCGAGCCTGAACACACCGGCGGACAACAACGGCGGCGGATCGAGCGCTCCGGTGAGGTCCGCGCCAGCGTCACCCAACACGGCAGGCAGCGGCACGACGCAGGGAAGCGCGGCTCCCCCCGCCGGCGCCTCGGGGCCTGGTCAGAAGTAGCAAGGCCTCGGATGATTGCGCAAATCCATCCCACTGCGGCAGAAGAGGCACGGCCTGATCATAGCGTATCCGGCGTCCGCAGCGTGTTGGATCGATCCTCATTACGCAGCTCCTGCTCGGCCGCGTGCCAGAACTCGTCGTCGCGGCCTTCAGGCTTGCCGGCATGCTCCCACAATTGGTGGGCGCGCTCTCTGATCTCTTGCTCGCTCGGCTCGGACAATTGCATCTCCTGTCGTGAAGCGCGGCCCCACCCTTGGGGGTTTCGGGGACTTTGAGGCGGGGCCGCGCAGGCCAGCCATCGGCGGCGACGCTGACCCGCGGATTCAAGCTTCCATCATGAGCCAGAGTTCCTGGGACTGCGATGATGCCAAGCCGATTCCATTCTGCAGTCGCTCGAAAGAGTGGGATACGATCCCCAGCTTACACATAGGCTTGCCGCCGCGCGGGTTGCGGGGATCGTCATCAGCGCGGGGGTGTTCAAATACGGCTCCCGGGGTGAAGAATGGTGTTGAGATCGACTACATTGTCGTCGGAGGCGGTCGTCAGCCGCATGGGGGCCTCTGAAATCGGGACGGGGTGAGGACGGCCGCGCGGATGCCCGCGCGGCCTTGATCTTCCCGAAACGCCCGATAGGTCCACGTAGCCTCGATACGCTCACGCGGCCTTGGCTTCGAGCTGGGTCACGTTGCCCGGCGAGGCACCATTGATGGCGATGCGGCGCGGCTTCATTGCTTCTGGGATCTCCCGCTGCAAGTCGATAAGCAGCAGACCGTTCTCGAAGCGAGCGCTCTTGACCTCGACATAGTCGGCCAGGGTGAATTGGCGCTTGAAGTTGCGGGTCGAGATGCCACGGTGCAGGAAGGTCTTGCCCTCCTTGTCCGCCTTGCGGCCTTCCAGCGTCAGGACGTTCTGTTCGCTGGTCAGCAATACCTCGTCCGGCGAGAAGCCGGCGAGCGCCACCGTGATCTGGAAGTGGTTTTCGTCGAGACGTTCGATGTTGTAGGGGGGATAGGTCTCCTCGGCGGTCCGCTGGACCTCGTCGAGAGCGTCAAAAAGGCGGTCGAACCCGATGGTCGACCTCCAGAGAGGAGTCCAATCATACCTCATATCCAAGTCCTCCTAAGAGCAAGATGGGTACGAGCAGGCTCCGGACACCGCCGGCGCCCGTCTCAATTCGCGGGACCCAGAAGGCATCCCGGCCGCCAGAATGACGACGACCAAGGAATTTAGGAGCGCGAAAAAAGTTTCAAGGGCAGCTTCAAATTTATTTTCACAGCAACCGAGTTGGTTAAGATAAACCCTGAGCCGCAGAGCGTGTCGCCCGGCGGGCTGTTCAGGAGGCGTTCTGTCAGGTCGCCGGATCAGGCTAACCGAGACGTCGTCAACGGCAGCATCTGTGGCGCCAGCAAAGATCCGGCTTATATGTGGCCAGCTTCTCCGCAGCACCACGTGAAAAAAATCTTGCTTGTCTTCCTTGTTCTCATCTTCGTGCCGCTCGCCGCATCGGCTGCGCGGTATCTTTGGCTTGGCGATGGCCGGGGCAACTGGCAAACCGCCGATCGCTCCAGCGCCGGCTTGTTGCCGGCCGCAGCGACCCATCCGGATGCGGTGGTCCGCGTCTTCGCTGCGCGAACCGTTCGCTGGCGCAGCATATTCGCGGTACATACCTGGATCGTGGTGAAGGAAAAGGGCGCGGCAACGTACAGCCGATACGACTATACCGCGTGGGGCGAGCCGATCCGCGCGAACGGTTTCGCCCCCGACGGGCGATGGTTCGGCGCCATGCCCGAGACCATCGTCGCGCTCGATGGGGACCGGGCTGCGGCACTCATTCCCAAGATCCGGTACGTGATCGAGAACTACAGGTTTCGAGCCTATGGCGACTACAGCGCTTGGCCCGGCCCCAACTCGAATACCTTCGTGCAGGCCGCGCTCGATGCCGTACCGGAGCTTCGGGCCGTCCTGCCGCCGACTGCTATCGGCAAGGACTTCCCTTATGACGGCCATTGGATCGGCATGACGCCATCGGGCACCGGCGTCTTCGCTTCGCTTGGCGGATACGCGGGGCTCACGGTCGGATGGGTCGAAGGCCTGGAGATAAACGTCTTCGGCGCCGTTCTCGGATTTGACATCCGGCGTCCCGCGCTCAAGCTGCCGGGCCTCGGACGCCTCGGCGTGCCTGTCGGGCTCTGACCAATCGGCTCCACTGATGTGCACGACCTCGGCCGCTACGTTATCGATCGGCTAGATCTTCCGAACGACCAGATAGTCGCGATGCGGCTGTCGTAGGATCAGGAGTGGAGACAGCGGCGCAGATCGTCAATCCATCTCCACGATCTCCGCCAGTTCAGCCACAGCCCGCCTTGCTGCCTCCGTCATTCCCCCGAACGTCTGTGTATGCCGAGCGGCACATTCGACGATCTTTTCGGCGACATATCTCCGCGCTGGATGTCCTTCGAACGTCAACGGCATCAGCCTGCAAGCCCGCTCCAATGCGACGTCCATGTTGGAGACGGTTCGCTCACTAAATCTTTCGGAAAGCAACATGACCTGCCCCACGAACAAGCCGGCAATAAAGAATGTCCATGGAAGCAGCCGCCTCGCGTCAGCAGCATCCCCCCAAGCAATTCAAGCACCCAAGTCATCGGCTAAGCTAGCAGAGTGTTTGCCTGATCCACATTCACAAACGTTAGGCGCAGCACAATCCAGTTGCCGCCGGCACCCAGGCTGCAGGAACTATTGCATCGGGACGAGATTGGCTCCGCAGATGTGCAAGAGTCTAACAGCATTGGCTTGTTGATGCCCCAAGCAGAGCGCGCCGAGGAGCCATCAGAGCCAACCACGGGAAGTTCAGGTCACCGCCGCTTTGCACGTGCAGTTGGTCTGGGGGTGGTGACCGGCGCAGCAGACGACGACTGTTCTGCGATTGGGACTTACGCGAGCGCAGGCGCTCAATTCGGCACGGCGCTTCTATGGACCGCGCCGGTGACCTTCCCCATGATGTTCGCGGTCGTGTATCTCTCGTCCAAGCTGGGGCAGGTCAGCGGGAAAGGTCTGTTTCATGTCATCCGGGAGATCTATCCGCGCTGGATCCTGTGGCCCACGTTGATCGGAGTCCTGATCGGAAACACCATCGAGGCTGCGGCAGACCTCGGCGGAATGGCAGCGGCCCTCCAGCTGTTCATTCCAATTGCAACACCCGTTATCGTTGTCATCGTTGCCGCGATGATCGTAGCGCTCCAGCTATGTGGCTCCTACGAACTCATCCGGAACATATTCCGATGGCTTGCGCTCGCTCTCTTTGCTTACGTGGCCTCGGCGTTGCTTGCGAGGCCGGATCCCTGGGAAGTTCTGCGTGGAACGCTTGTACCGATGATCCACTTCTCACGTGATTTCCTATCCATTCTCGTCGCGATCATCGGCACGAGCCTCTCGGCTTATCTTTACACCTGGCAGTCCAACGTTGAAGTCGAGGAGAAGATTGCCCAGGGGCGCGTCAAAGTGAGGGAGCGCCAAGGCTCCAGCGAGTCCGACCTGCACAAATCCCGGATGGATATCCTGACGGGGATGCTGTTCTCCAACGTCATCATGTACTTCATCATCCTTGCGACCGGAGCCACGTTGTTCAAGGCCGGCCAGACCAACATAGATTCCGCAACGCAAGCCGCCGAGGCCTTGCGTCCACTCGCGGGTGACGCTGCAGGCATCCTGTTTGCCGTCGGCATCATCGCGGTCGGCTTTCTCGCTATTCCGGTCATGACAACGGGGGCAGCCTATGACCTGTGTCAAGTGTTGGGCTGGAAGAGCAGCCTTCATGACAAGCCCAGCGAAGCGCCGGCATTTTACCTCGTCATCACCGGCTTTACGGCCGCGGCCGCCTGTTTGAACTTCCTGGGCCTCAACCCGATGCGAGCCTTGATCTATTCCGGCATCGTGCAGGGGTTTTCGACGCCACCACTCCTTCTGTTCATCCTGCTGATAACGAACAACCGCCGTATCATGGGCGACAAGGTCAATAGCCTGCCGCTCAATATCCTGTCTTGTGCGACAGTGATTGTGATCTTTGCCGCCAGCACCGGATTGGTCGTGACGTGGTTCATATGAGGATGCGATGTCCCTCGATTGCGTGATCGTCGGCGGCGGGCCCGCAGGATTGATGACCGCCATCTACCTGGCCCGCTTCCGCCGCAGCGTATGCGTGATTGATGCCGGAGCAAGTCGGGCCGCCCTCATCCCCCGCAGCCACAATCTACCGGGTTTTGCCGGCGGGTTACCCGGAACGGAGCTTCTGGCGCGCATGACCGCGCAACTCGCGGAGCTAAAGGTGCCGCTGTTCCGTGCCGAGGTCACGTCGCTCGAAAAGGCACAGGATGGATTTCAGGCAACCTGGACCGGTGGGGTCGCCGATGCCGCGACGGTCGTGCTCGCTTGCGGGATAGTTGACATCCATCCGACATGTGAGCAATGGCGCCTTGCGGTCGCTGAGGGACTGTTGCGGTATTGCCCCGTATGTGACGCCTATGAAGCGACGGGCCGTCGTGTCGCGGTGGTGGGACCGCTGGACCAAGCGACGCCCAAGGCACTATTTCTGCGCGGCTTCTCTACAGACGTGACCGTGCTCGCGACCCGCATGAACGGAGACGATATGGCATCCGCGCTTGCCGAAACCGATATTTCCCTCATCCATGCGCCAGACGTGAGCTTGAGACGCTCCGGTGACAAGCTAGAGGCCGCGCTTGCCGACAAGGCAGTCGAGTTCGATGTCATATACCCGGCCATGGGCGCCGAGGTTCGCTCGCAACTCGCACTATCGCTTGGCGCAGCGCATACCGATGGAGGCTATCTCACGGTCGACGATCGCCAGCGGACATCAATCGCCGGTCTCTACGGTGTTGGAGATCTTGTCGTCGATCTGCACCAAATCTCTGTCGCCTTTGGTCACGCCGCAGTAGCGGCCTGCACCATTCACAACAGTCTACCTCGACGACTTGCCTAGCCAGCAAAATCAAGAGCGTCCGAGAACTTGTCTTTAGGAACTGATCTCCGGAGCGGGCATTCATTCGACGGGCAGACCACGCATCTCCTCATAGCAGGGAAAGCCCGCTTCGCCTCCGTCGCGGGGTTTTCTCCGAGGAACTAGAACATGAGGGATGACCGCACAGGCAACGAGCCGTCGCCCATCGTATTGTTCGGCGTGGCGCTTATCCCGATATTTGCCGTGCTGGCATGGTTCGCGTTCGGATGAGTCTCGCCAGACGAGTGATTGATCCCCGGCCCCGCCACGGAAAGCCAGGTTATGCTTCGGCATCCTTCTCCAGGGGTCTGGAAATCAAGCGACCGCGTTGGGGCGGCCAGCTTCATCTGGGCGGGGCGGCTCGCGGTAAAATGGGCCTTCTTGGAAATTTCGCGGAAACCACCCCTTCAGGCCTCGGGCGCCGAACGCCTAAGTCATTGAGAGGATGGTGGGCACGACAGGGATCGAACCTGTGACCCCTACCATGTCAAGGTAGTGCTCTCCCGCTGAGCTACGTGCCCTAATAGTCCGGATAGGTCGGGTGGGGGTCCCTATAACGGCTCAGGGGAGCCGGCGCAAGGACGGAACGCGGCCGATTTAGGCCGCCAGCATCTTGTTCACTTCGCTCACCAATTCTCTGAGGTGAACGGGCTTCGACAGCACCTTGGCGTTCTTGGGGGCGTCCGAATCCGAGTTCAGGGCCACTGCGGCAAAGCCGGTGATGAACATGATCTTGATGTCGGGGTCGAGTTCCGAGGCCCGGCGGGCGAGCTCGATACCGTCCATCTCCGGCATCACGATGTCGGTCAGCAGCATCTCGAACGGCTCTTCCCGCAAGCGCTGATAGGCGGCCATGCCGTTGTCATGGGACGAGACCTGAAAACCGGCGTTTTCCAGCGCCTTGACCAGGAAACGGCGCATGTCGTTGTCGTCTTCGGCGAGCAGGATTTTTGGCATGGGCGGAACGTCGATCCCCAGAGGATATGCAGAGGTCACTAAGCCCGACAGAGGGTAAATTTGGGGTGAAAATCTTAACCCTCTGGGCTCGCGCTGCGAGGGGTGTTGTGAACCGGAACGGGCGACGAATCAATTCCGGTGCGCCCACGCATCCACGCCTGCCTGCCCACACAGTTAAGACATGTTCCAGCGCGGATCACGCTTTTTCGCTTGGCAGAATGGTTGCGATTCCGGACAATGACGACACATAAGAGCCGCTCGATCGGCCGAATCACCCGATCTGGACCCATGCTGGATCGTGCGGCGTGAAGGGACGAAGCCTGAGAAGATGACCCGGTTTGACGGCGAGGTGTCGCCAGCCTTCGAGATCGTGGAGCCCGCCGAGTGGCGCGCGCCTGTTATCTTCAACTCGCCCCATTCCGGCTCGACATACCCGGACGAATTCCTGAACGCATCCCGGATCGACTTGCCGACGCTGCGGCGCTCGGAAGACTCCTTCATGGACGAGCTGATCGGCCATTTGAGCGCACGCGGCTTTCCGACCGTGCGGGTCAACTTTCCCCGCTCCTATGTCGACGTCAACAGAGAGCCCTATGAGCTCGACCCCCGCATGTTCACCGGCCGCCTGCCGAGCTTCGCCAACACCCGCTCGATGCGGGTCGCCGGCGGATTAGGCACGATTCCGCGCGTGGTCGGCGACGGCCAGGAGATCTATCGCGACCGCATCGCTGTCGACGACGCGCTGGCGCGGATCGAGACGCTGTACAAGCCCTACCACCGCGCGCTGCGCCGGCTGATCAACAAGGTGCACCAGATGTTCGGCACCGTGGTGCTGGTCGACTGCCACTCGATGCCCTCGGTCGGCGTCAGCAGGGACGAGCCGCGCCGGCCGGACGTCGTGATCGGCGACCGCTACGGCACGAGCTGCACGCCGCTGCTGCCCGACCGCGTCGAGGAGACCATGACGGGGCTCGGCTATTCGATCGGCCGCAACAAGCCCTATGCCGGCGGGTTCATCACCGAGCACTACGGCAACCCCGCGAGCGGCCTGCATGCCGTGCAGCTCGAGTTCAACCGCGCGATCTACATGGATGAGCGCCGCCGCGAGCGCAGCCCGCGCTTTGCGCAAGTGGCGAGTGATTTCGGCGTTCTCGCCGACGTGCTGGCGACCACGATCCCGTTCGGCGATCTCGGCCCGTTCCAGGCCGCGGCGGAATAGACGCGCCGGCTCGAACGATCATCTTTCCTGCGATTGGCGCGAAGGCGTTTGCGTTTGGCCCGGGATCGCGCGCCAAACTGAAAACAGACAGACAAGAAAAAAGGGCCGCTCGCGAATGACGCAAGCGGCCCAAGTCTAGGGAGGAAACGCCCAAGGAGGGCAGCGGTAACGCGAGAAGCGCTACCGCACCGCAACAATATGCGGCCGCGTCGCACAAAGTGCAAGGGCTTTTGAGCCGTTTCCCATGCAAAAACACATGGCTCAGTTGCTCCCAGAGAAACCCAGATTCAGTTTCTTTGATAAGGAAATTCAATGGGTTGATAGTCATTTGCATACGAACAAGGCATGTTCGGAACTAAGTTTTCAACTCAATGATCGATATTTGGCCAGCAGATGGCTCGCCAATCGTCTGACTATTTAGCTTGCTGGAGCAACCGGTCGCCGGGCCCAAAATACCAGGGTGCAAATCAAGACAGCGCTGCACGCACGCGGCGAATTGAGCTAGGCAGATGCGAGCTTCAGCCAACTTTCGTTTTGAGGATGTGCCGTGACGGTGATCGATTTCTCAGCCTTCATCGGACGGCTCGCCACCGCCTCCGGCGAGACCATCCTGCCGTTCTTCCGCACCTCGCTGTCGATCGACGACAAGAGCAAAACCAAGGATTTCGATCCGGTGACCGAGGCCGATCGCGCCGCCGAGGCGGTGATGCGACGGCTGATCAAGGCGAGCTTCCCCCAGCACGGCATTGTCGGCGAGGAATTCGGCAATGAGCGCGAGGACGCCGACTATGTCTGGGTGCTCGACCCTATCGACGGCACCAAATCCTTCATCGGCGGCTTTCCGATCTGGGGCACGCTGATCGCGCTTCTGCACAAGGGCACGCCGGTTTACGGCATGATGCACCAGCCCTTCATCGGCGAGCGCTTTTCCGGCGACAACGGCTCGGCCAACTATAAAGGGCCCACCAGTGAACGCCGGCTGCAGGTCCGCCGCTGCGCCTCGCTGTCGGAGGCGACGACCTACACCACCTCTCCCTTGCTGATGAACGAGCGCGACCGCGCCATTTTCGGCCGCATTGAGCAGGGTGCGCGGCTGTCACGCTATGGCGGCGATTGCTATTCCTATTGCATGCTCGCGGCCGGCCATGTCGATCTCGTGGTCGAGACCGAGCTGAAGCCTTATGACATCGCCGCGCTGATCCCGATCGTGACCGGCGCCGGCGGCGTGGTCACCACCTGGGAAGGCAAGCCGGCCCAGGGCGGCGGCCGCATCGTCGCGGCGGGTGATCCACGCGTCCACGAAGAGGCACTGAAGCTGCTCAATGCCTAGGCGGCTTATTGTTTAGCGCATGATCCTTTCGGAAAACCGCAGCACACTTTTCCGGATCATGCGCGGGGAGCTTGCATGAAAAAACGCCGCACGCTCCTTCTCGCCATCCTGCTGCTGCTTCCCGCGCTCGCCTCCGCCCAGAATTTTCCGGCGAGACCAATCAAGCTGATCGTGCCGTTCCCGGCCGGCGGTCCCAACGACATCATCGCCCGCGTGATCGGCCAGCGCATGTCGGAGCTGTCGGGCCAGCCGGTGCTGATCGACAATCGCGGCGGCCAGGGCGGCGTGCTCGGGACCGATACGGTGGCCAAAGCCGCGCCCGACGGCTACACCATCGCGATCACCAGCGCCGGCGCGCTCGCGATCAGCCCGAGCATGGAAAGGGTCGCCTACGACACGCTCAATGATCTGACGCCGGTGACCCTGGTTGCGACCGTGCCGGAAATGCTTGTCGTAGCCACCAATGTGCCTGCCAACGACATCGGCGAATTGATAGCGCTCGCGAAAGCGCAGCCGGGAAAACTCAACTTCGCCTCGACCGGACCCGGCAGCCTGCCGCACCTCGCCGGCGAATTGTTCAAGCTGACGGCCAGGATCGACATCGTGCACGTGCCCTATCGCGGCGCCGCGCCGGCGGTGAACGATCTCTTGGGCCAACAGGTGCAGATGACATTCCTCGATCTCCCGGCGCTGCTGCCGCAGGTCAAGGCCGGCGCGCTGCGGCCGATGGCGGTCGGCTCCGCCGAGCGCACACCCACGGCGCCGGAGGTGCCGACCACGGCGGAGGCCGGCTTTCCCGATCTGCGCATCGAGAATTGGTACGGCATGGTCGCGCCCAAGGGCACGCCGAAAGAGATCGTCACCGCGCTGCATGACCTCGCGACCAAGGCGATGGCGGATCCCGCAGTGAAGGAGAAGCTCGCCCAGCAGGGCGCAGCGCTTGTTGGCGACGAGCCGGAGCATTTTCGCGCCTTCATCGCGGTTGAGACCAAGAAGTGGGCGAAGGTGATCAAGGACGCAGGCGTGGAGACGGCGAAGTAGGAGGCCCTCACAACGCGACAGGTGCGTTCCCTCCCCCCTTGTGGGGGAGGGAGCGCAGCGGGACCCGCGGCGACGGCGGAAGCTCACATTGGCGCGCATTCGTCCTCACACCGCCTCTGCCCGCAAATGCTCCACCAGCATCTTGGCCGGGCGCGGCAGCGCCTTGAAGCTGCGCGCGCAGATCACGAGCTTGCGGTTGGCGAAGCCGTCGCGCAGGCGGACCATGGCGAGCGGCATCAGCCTGGCGCAACGGCGGGCGGCGGCTTCGGGCACAAGGGCGACGCCGACATCGGCTGAGACCAGCTGGCAGATCGCATCGAAGTCGCGCAGGCGCGCGCGGAAATGCAGGCGCATGCCGAGCCGCGCGGCGTGCTTTGAGATGTGCATCTGAAGCGCGGTGGCACTGGTAAGGCCGACGAACTCGCAAGAGCCCGCCTCCTGGAAATCGATCTGGCGGCGGCCGGCGAACGGGCCGCGCTTCGACGTCACCAGCGTCAGGCGATCCTCGCTGAACACGAAGCGCTCGATATGATCCGGCAGCGCGTGCTCGGCGGCGAAACCGAGATCGGCAGCGCCGGCGGTGATCGCGGCCGCGATGTCGGTGCTCTCGCGCTCCTCGATGTCGATCGCGACGTCACGATGCTCGCGCAGGAAGCCGGCGAGCGCCTTCGGCAGATGCTCTGACAGGCCCGACGTGTTGGCGAGGAAGTGCACGCTGGCACGCACGCCGCTGGCAAAGCCGGCGAGATCGCCGCGCATGGCCTCGACCTGGTGGATCACGAGCCGGGCATGATCGAGCAGGCTCTCGCCGGCCGCGGTCAGCTCGACGCCGCGCCGACCGCGCTTGAGCAGAGCGACGCCGAGGGCGTCCTCGAGACCCTTGATGCGCGCGCTGGCCGAAGCCAAGGCCAGATGCGATCGCTCGGCGCCGCGAGTGATGCTGCGCTGGTCGGCGACGGCGATGAAGAGCTGGAGATCCACGAGGTCGAAACGCACGGATGATTTTCTCCAAGTCCAGCCTTCGTTGGCGACGAAGGCTATCTCCGTAACCTCCAGATTGTGCCCGCGCGCCGCTTCGGTCAATGTGGCCCTATGATTGACCCACTCCTCATTCTCATCGCCGCCGTCTTCCTGGTTGCCGGATTCGTCAAGGGCGTCGTCGGGCTCGGCCTGCCGACGGTGTCGATGGGCCTGCTTGCGGTGAACATGGCGCCGAGCCGCGCGATCGCACTCGTGATTGTGCCCGCCATCGTCACCAACATCTGGCAGACCTTTGTCGGCCCCTATTTGCGCGACATCCTCAGGCGCCTGTGGCCGCTGATGATCGGCACCGTGATCGGATGCTGGCTCAACGCCGGTGCGCTGACCGGCCCCCATGCGCGCTACGGCACCGTGGTGCTCGGCGTCCTGCTGGTGATCTATGCCCTTATTGGCCTCAGCAAACTCAAGTTCCACGTCGCCCCGCGGAACGAGAAATGGGTCGGCGGCGTGGTCGGTGTCGTCACCGGCGTGATCTCGGCCTCGACGGGTGTGCAGGTGATCCCCTCGATGCCGTTCATGCAGGCGATCGGGATGGAGAAGGACGAGCTGGTGCAGGCGCTCGGCGTGTTCTTCACCACGGCGACGTTGGCGCTCGCCTTCAACCTCACCGCGGGCGGATTGCTGACGCCAGCCAATGCCGTGCCGGGCACTGTGGCCATGGCGATGGCCTTTGCCGGCATGTATGTCGGCCAGTCAGTGCGGCAGCGGATGCCGGCGGAGGCATTTCGCCGCTGGTTCATGATCGCGATGATCCTGCTCGGCGTTTACCTCGCCGGCAGCGCGCTGCTGAAGGAGTTGGCGTAAGACGCAAATCTGTAGGGTGGGCAAAGCTTTCGCCGCAGCTCGAAGAGCGAAGGCGGAAGCGTGCCCACGCATTTTTCGCGATCGAGAGCGATGGTGGGCACGGCGCTGGCACGCCTTTGCCCACCCTACATGGTCCGTGCTGGTCGTTGGCAGCGAAAGCTACCGCGTCTCCAGCATGGCGACGCGGATGCCGAGATAGATGAAGAGGCCGCCGAGTGCACGGTTGACCCAGGCGATCACACCCTCGGACTGCCGCAGCCGGTGAGCGGCCTTCGCCGCGAACGCCGCCAGCACCAGGCACCATAATGTGCCCGTGAAGATGAAGATCAGGCCGAGCGTCAGGAAAGCGAGCGGCTTGTGCGGCGCGTCGGCTGCGACGAATTGAGGCAGGAAGGCCAGGAAGAACAGCGCGACCTTGGGATTGAGCGCGTTGGTGAAGACGCCCTGGAGGAAGACCCGCCGCAGCGAGCTGCGCTCCGCCTCGTCCTTGACCGCCAAAAGCCGCGGCCGCGACCACAGCATCTGAAGACCGGTCAGAACCAGATAGGCCGCGCCGACCAGCTTCAGCACCCCGAACGCGGTCGATGAGGCCATCAAAAGCGCGGAAAGGCCGATCGCCGCGCCCGCAACATGGAAAAAGCAGCCACAACTGATGCCGAAGGCGGCGGCCGCGCCGCCGCGCCAGCCCATCTGCATGCTGCGGCCGATCACATAGACCGTATCGGGCCCCGGCGTGATGTTGAGCAGCACGCCCGACAGGACAAAGAGCCAGATTTCGTGAATGCCCAGCATCAAAAGGTCCTCGCCGCCCGGCAGGGCCGTCCCAAGGGACTGGCCTTAGTCGGTTCGCACCCCGCCGTCCACCATCGGAAATGGTCAGGATTTGCATCAATTTGCAATGCGGATCATACTTTCGCTGGGCATCATCTGCTCTATAAAGGCCCAGTTCTTGAAATGCGGGATTCGCGGGCTGCCGCCACGCAAGTGGGCTGCGCCCTTTGCCTTGGAGCTCCGAGGATATGGAAAGACGTCTGGCTGCCATCGTCTGCGCCGATGTCGCCGGCTATTCCCGGATGATGGGCAGTGACGAGGCCGGCACCCATGCCGCCTTCAAGGCCCATCGCAACGCGATTCATCCCATCATCCTCAACCACGGCGGCCGCGTCGTGAAAAACACCGGCGACGGCTTCCTGCTGGAATTCCCCTCCATCGTCGGCGCCACCGAGGCTGCGATCGCGATGCAGGTGCTGATGGCGGAGCGCAACCGTCATCTGCCTGCCGACCGCGCCATGCAGTTCCGTCTCGGCATCCACATGGGTGATGTCATCGCCGACGAGGACGAGGTGTTCGGCGACGACGTCAACATCGCCGTCCGCCTCGAATCGGTGGCGAGCCCCGGCGGGTTCGCGATCTCGGCCAAGGCCTACAGCGAGGCGAGCAAGCATCTCACCGTGCCGCTGGTCGATGGCGGCAGCCACCGCTTCAAGAACATCAAGGATCCGGTCGGGGTCTGGACCTGGACGCCTGACGGCGCCGCCGCGCTCGCGCCGGAGCTGAAGGAAGGCTCGGCGCTGTCGCAAGCCTACCGCACCGCGATCGTCGGCGTGCTGCCGTTTGCCAATCTCAGCGACTCCCAGGACGAATATTTCTCCGACGGCTTGACCGAGGACTTGATCCACGCGCTGTCGCTGCAGTCCTTCTACCGCGTGCTGAGCCGCAACTCGACGTTTGCCTTCAAAGGCAAGAACGCGAGCACCCGCGTGATCGCGCGCGAGATCGATGCCACCTATCTGATCCAGGGCTCGGTGCGGCGCGCCGGCGCCAAGATCCGCGTCACCGCCGAGCTGATCGCGCCCGAGACCGGCGAGCAGCTCTGGACCGGCCGCTACGACCGCGACATCGGCGACCTCTTCGCCATGCAGGACGAGATCACGACCAATCTGTCCGCGGCCATCGCCACCGAGATCGTCCGCGCCGAGGCCTCGGCACCGGCGCGCCCGACCAACGACGTCACGGCCTGGGACCGCTTCCTGAAAGGGCTGTCGCATTACTACCGGCAGACCAAGGAAGACCTGGCCACCGCGGTCGCGCTATTCCGGGAGGCGATCGCGCTCGATCCCAAGCTGTCGATCGCGCATGCCTATCTCGCCACGATCCAGATCCAGAGCATCCAGTTCGGCTGGGTCAAGGGTACGCGCGAGATGTGGGCCGAGGCGATGAGCCTCGCCGAGACCAGCGTGCGGCTCGACCCGCGCTCCTCCTTTGCATTCTCGATCCTGACCTGGGCGCACGCGTTGGAGGGTCATCACGAAGCGGCAATGGACGCCGCCAGGCGCGCGGTCGCGCTCAACCCTTATGACATGGGCGCGCGCGGCGTGCTCGGCATCTGCCATTTCATGATCGGCGAGCACCGCCAGGCGATCGAGCTGTTCTCGATGGCCGCCCAGCGCGACAACAGCGATCCGCGTTATCAATGGGCGGCGCTGAACGCCTTCAGCCATTATCTCCTCCGCCAATATGACGCGACGCTGTCCTGGGCCCGCGAGCAGCTCTACATCAACCCGAACCATATGCAGGCTCTGGCGATCAGCGCCGCGGCGCTGGCGCAGATGGGCCGGACCGCTGATGCGAGCGAGGCGACAGGCGTGCTGATGCGCAACTATCCGTCTCTCAATGTCGATCGCCATTTGCGGAATTTTCACTGGAAGCGGCCCGAGGACATCGCGCATTACCGCGACGGGCTGCTGAAGGCGGGCGTCCCCGCCACCAAGCTGACGCTGGTCCAGAGCGACGTCAGACGCGCCGCCGAATCCTGAGGCCGAGCTGCGACCGCGCCTCCGGCTTTTTTGACATGACAGTGAATTCGGCCACACTTCCCCACACGTTGAGGTAGTATAGGTTGCTGTCGGTTTGTTAGGACTTTTCCGCGCTGTATCGGCACGTCCCCATTTCGCGATTCGCTGTTTTCAGGATCTTGGGCCATGAACGACCCCGTCTCGAAGCCCCCCTTCGACCCCTCGATTCAGGTCTCGCCAAACAATCCCTGCCCTTTCCTGCGCGGCCTCGTCGGCGAGGGCTTTGTCGACGGCGGCACCGTACCTCTGCGGACGCTGTCGCAGACCATCGCAAATGCAAGCGGCGAGACCGGGCTGAAGAAGAGTTCGGCCCGCGTCCAGGTCCGCGGCGTCGCGCTGATCGCCAACGGCGCCTGTCACATCCTGCAAAGCATCTTCTGGGGCGTGCAGCTCAACCGCTTGCGCGGCGGTCCGCTCGACAAGCTCGGCGCCGGCTCGCGCATCCTCGGCGTCGACGGGACGGTCAACGAGGACCAGATCGCGCGGCTCGCCGGGTTCGGCAGCACGTATGCCGATCCCGCTGGCGGCAGCGAGACCGGCCTCAACGCCTCGCAGATCCAGACCTTCATGAACGACAATCTCAAGCGCGCCGGCAATCAGGCGCGCTGGTATTACCCGCTCCTGATGAAGTTCGAATGGCCGATCCTGCTCAGGATCATGGGCAAGGGTCAGGGCGACGACCGCTATCTCAGCGTGGCCGAGGTAAGGACATTGTTCAACGAGCGCAAATTCCCTGAGAGGGTCACCCAGCGGATGGTCAGCCAGCCGGTCCGCCCGCCTTCACTGATCTTGCGTGCCGTCGGCGGCCTCGTCGCCGCGCTCCTGGTCTTTGGCATCGTGGCGCTGCGCTTTCCCGATCAATTCCAGCCGATGCTGCCCGGCATCCTCGGCAATCTGGTGGCGCCGCCATTACCCCGGCACGTCGAACCCCGCGCCGCATACTGGCTCGAGCAAAACTGGGCGCTGGAGGACCGGCACTGGTTTCATCATGCCAGCCAGGGCACCGCGACCTTCCCGGTGCCCTATAGCTGGTTCATGGCACTGGAGCAGCCGCGGCTGCATTTCTTCGCAAAGCCCGGCATGCTGCACGACAGCGACCATCTGCAGCGCTTCGGCTTCATCCCGAGCCCGCAGACCATCAACACCGATGAGGCGACGCTGCGCCGCTTCGGCTATGCCAATGTCTATGACAAGACCAAGCCGGTGCCGGCGCGGCTGTGGGATCCGCCGGTCAATTGGGGCAAGCAGGCTGAAAACGTCGACGGCCTGCCCGTCGGCTTTGCGCGCATGACCGGCGTGCCTGATCCTGCGACCGGCAAGATCGGCGAGGACCGGATCGGCCTCACCTGCGCCGCCTGCCACACCGGACAGATTCACTACAAGGGCATCGACATCCGCTTCGACGGCGGCCCGGCGATGACCGACCTCAGGAAGCTCGAGGTCACGACCGGCCTGTCGATCGCCTACACGCTCTATGTCCCGGGTCGCTTCAAGCGCTTTGCCGACCGCGTGCTCGGCCCCTCCGCCAGCGATGCCGACCGCGATGCGCTGAAGCAGAAGCTGAGCGCGATCGGCACCTTCCTGGTCGACTGGGAGAAGACCTACGCCAAAACCATCGAAGGCAAGACGAGGTTCAACGAGAAGACGAAGCGGGACGAGCCACAGCAGGACACCGAGGAAGGCTATGGCCGCCTCGATGCGCTCAATCGCATCGGCAATCAGGTCTTCTCCCAGGACATGACGCTCAGCGGCCTCAGCGGCTTCGAGAAGAATCTGCACGCCAGGGACGCACCGGTGAGCTTCCCGCCGATCTGGACCGTGCCCTGGCTCAAATATGCCCAGTATGACGCCTCCATCGAGCAGCCGCTGATCCGCAACGCCGGCGAAGCACTGGGCGTGACCGCGCTGTTGAATCTTTCCGACGCCACGCCCAAGGAGGCGCTGTTCCGCTCGTCGATCGACATCAAGAATCTGAACTGGATCGAGGATCTGCTGAAAGGATCGGCGCCCTATCCCAAGAAGCAGCTCTCCGGACTGACATCGCCGAAATGGCCCTCGGACATCTTCGGCGACGAGACCTGGAAGATCGATGGCGAACGCGTCAAACGCGGCCGCAAGCTCTATGCGGACATCTGCGTCGAATGCCATCTCGGTCCGGTCAACGATCCCGTGTTCGACACCGAATTTCCGCAGCAGAGCATCTGGTCGTCGGACCGCTGGCAGAGCATCGGCGACGACAAATTCCTGAACGAGGTGCAGAAGAGCGCCAAAGGCATGGGAACCGATCCGTCTCAGGCCAGTGTGTTGGCTACCCGCACGGTTCAGGTGCCAGGCTTTCTCAAGCTCGATCCCACGCAGAATCTCAATGGCTGGTGGAGCTGCAATCTGCCGGACGTCTCCTCGACCGACATGCCGTACGCGCTTGGCCTGATGGTGCTCGTCGACATTGTCGGCCGCAAGGCAATGGACGACGCCAAGATCGACCCGAAGGTCCAGAATATCTGGTGGGGTGCGCGAAAGAACTGCCCCAATCCCGGTCCGCAGCCTGCCGAGAAGAATGAGCCGGGGCCGTGGTATCGCGCGCGACCGCTCAACGGCGTGTGGGCCACCGCGCCTTACCTGCACAACGGATCGGTGCCGTCGCTCTACTGGATGCTGAGCCCTGCGGCCGAACGTCCCAAGTCGTTCTGCATGGGCGGTGGCCGCGACTACGATCCGAAGCAGGTCGGCTTCGCGGTCACCGACGGCGAGAGCTGCAAGACCGGGCAGTCGCGCTTCTCGACGCGAGCTGCCGACGGCACCGACCTGGTCGGCAACAGCAATGCCGGTCACTCGTTCGATGGCACGCCGGGTCCCGGCAAGGATGGCACCATCGGCCGCATGCTCAAGGAACAAGAGCGCTACGATCTGATCGAGTATCTGAAGACGCTGTGAGTGTCTCACCTCTCCCCGCTCTTGTCCGCCGAAGCTTCAGCGAAGGCGGCTGCGGGAGAGGCAAAATGCCTCCACACCGTCATTGCGAGCGCAGCGAAGCAATCCAGAGTCTCTCCGAGGAGGCAGTCTGGATTGCTTCGTCGCAAGGGCTCCTCGCAATGACGGAGAATACGGCTACTTGAACAGCGGCGTGCCCGGCACGAAGGCATCGAACGCGGCCCAGAACTGGGAGCGGTAGCGGTCCTGCTCCTGGAGGATCTCGTGCTTGGATCCGGCGATCACCAGATGCGAGCCGGCGCGCAAATGGTAGGCGAACTCCTCGATCGCGGCGGTCGAGACCACGGCGTCATTGGAGGCCGCCAACATCAGGATCGGCTGGCGGATCTCGGAGGGGTAGTTGATGCCCTTGAAGGTGTGCATGGCGCGGAAGGCGGTATCGGCCCAGGCGACCGTCGGTGACGCCAGGCCCAGCGTCGGATCCTCCTCGAGGATCGCGGCATTGCGCGCATAGCGCACGGGATCGCTGGTCAGCGGATTGTTGATGAAAGGCGACAGCCCGGTGAGCTGATCGCTGCCGCCGGGAACGTAGGCGCCGCCGCGGCCCATCATCCGCATCGCCTTCAAAAGCATCCGCACCGGCAGTGAGGTAGCGCGACCGGGCAGGTCTATCATGGGCGCCGAAAGCACCATACGATCGAACCAGCGCTTGCCCGCATGCGCCAGCCGCAGCAGCACCGCGCCGCCCATGGAATGGGCCAGCGCGAAGAAGGGCGGCGGACAGTCCGGCAGCACCACCTGCTGCACGAAGGCTTCGACGTCGATCTCGTAGTCGGAGAAGTTGCGCACATAGCCCTTGCGCGGATCGCGCAGGCGCCGCGCGGAATGCCCCTGCCCGCGCCAGTCGATCATCGCCACCGCAAAGCCGCGGTCGCGCAGATCGCGCACGGTCTCGAAATATTTCTCGATCTGCTCGCTGCGCCCGGTGAAGACGCAGACCGTGCCCTTGCGGTTGGCCGGCGGCGCCCAGCGCGCAAAGCGCAGCTCGACGCCATCCGAGGTCTTGATGGTGCCGCTGACGACGTCTTCGGGAACGGGGTTGGACGGAATCGAAATCAGCGTCATGATCGGGAGTGCGTAGGCGCCAAGTGCTGTACTCAAGTGCTTGAGATCAAGGGGCGGGAGCGCCGAAAAGGCGCTGATTCCGCCCTCTTGAACGCCGTCTAGGACCCACCCATATCATCTCAGTGCAGGCCGCTACCAGTGTTTCGGAACCGGAACATCAGGCTGCACACAGACTAAGCCCGGCCCGATTGGCGGGCGGGTTACCAACAGTCGCTCAATGGAGGACTTGACCATGCGTACCTACGATCTCACCCCGTTCTATCGTTCCACTGTCGGCTTCGACCGCCTCTTCAACCTGCTCGACCAGGCAGGCACTGACGGCAGCCCCGGTTATCCTCCCTACAACATCGAGCGCACCGGCGAGAACGCCTACCGCATCAGCGTTGCGGTCTCCGGCTTTGCCAAGGATGAGCTCTCCATCGTCGCGAAGGAAAACACGCTGACGATCAAGGGCGAGAAAGTCGCCAACGAGAACTCGAAGTCCGAAGTGCTCTATCGCGGCATCGCCGCCCGCGCCTTCGAGCGCGCCTTCCAGCTTGCCGACTTCGTGCAGGTGAAGGACGCCTCGCTCGAGAACGGCCTGCTTCACGTCGACCTCGTGCGCGAGATCCCCGAAGCCAAGAAGCCGCGCCAGATCGCGATCAACACCGGCGCTGCCAAGGCGCAGGTGATCGAGAGCTCGGTCGCCGCGTAAGCACCCCTCACTTCCAGGTTGCGGAACGCCCCGGTGCCCCCGGGGCGTTTTTTTGCATCGCATCACAGACTGGTGAGCAGCGTAACGCCATCGTCCTTCGCTCCGTCCTTTGGACATCGCAACCAAAACAAGACGGAGAACGAACATGACTTTCTGGCGCAGCCTTTTCGTCGCTGCGAGCCTGCTGGCGGCCCCCATCAGCCTCGCTCATGCGCAGACGCCACAGACCGTGAAAGCCAACAACGTCGTGCTGGTGCACGGCGCCTGGGCCGATGGTTCGAGCTGGTCGGAGGTGATCCCGATCCTGCAGGCAGCCGGCCTTCACGTGACGGCCGTGCAGAATCCGCTGTCGTCGCTTGCGGACTCCGTCGAGGCGACCAAGCGGGTGCTGGCCGAGCAGGACGGCCCGACCGTTCTGGTTGCGCATTCCTGGGGCGGCACCGTGATCAGCCAGGTCGGCACCGATCCGAAAGTCACCGGCCTCGTCTACATCGCCGCGCGCGCCCCCGATGCGAACGAAGATTTCGTCGCCCTGTCGAAGCAATTCCCGACGGGACCTGCACGCGCCGGCATCGTCGAGCGCGATGGCTTCACAAAACTCTCGGAAGACGCCTTCCTGAAATATTTCGCCAATGGCGTGAAGCCGGAGCAAGCGAGGGAGCTCTACGCCGTGCAGTGGCCGACCGCCGCCTCGATCTTCGCCGGCCGCACCACGGAAGCCGCCTGGCACACGAAGCCGAGCTGGTACGCGGTCTCGAAGAACGACGGCACCATCAATCCCGATTTCGAACGCTTCCTCGCCAAGCGCATGAATGCCACCACGATCGAGCTCGATGCGGGCCACCTCTCGCTGGTGTCGCATCCGAAGGAGGTGGCGAACTTGATCCTGGAGGCGGCGGGGTACCCGCGGAGTTGAGCGGCGAGTTGCCTCTCCAATCCAAAGGCGCCTGAATGCTCAGGCGCCTCTTGTTTTGCTCGGACGTCGTCCTGGCGAAAGCCAGGACGACACTGAGGGTGTTGCCCTCGCTCGCGTCTCACTACCCGCAGCAAATCAATCCAGGCCCTGCGCGGCCGGCATCTCCTGGGTCGGCAGGATCGTCGGAGCCGGTGTGACCTGGCCGACGGTCGGCGCCGCCTCCGCGGGTTTTGCTTGCACGGCCGCGGTCTGCTGTGCGGATTGGACCAGCGTCGCCTGCTCTGCCGGTTTGGCTGCCGCAACCGGCGTCTCGGCACGCCGCGGAGCCGCCTTCGGCAGCGGCACGGCGCGGCTGGCGACATGCGGGATCGAGGCAGGCGGGCGCGGCGGGCCGCCGCGGACCATGGTCGGCGGCGGCAGTGCGCTTTGCGGCCGGTAAGGTGCCACCTGCGGCCCCTCATCGGCCGGCGCCATGCCATAGGCGTCAGCGGCCGGCATGAAGTGGATGATCCGGCCATCGCGCGCGTCGATCACGAGCCGGCCGTCGTCGCCGCGACGGTCGATCACCGCGATGGTGTAGACCGCGCCGCGCAGGTGGGGGATGCCTGTTGGCGAGAAGCCGTTGTCGCGCAGCACGGCATAGACCTCGGTGGCCGGCAGCAGCGCCGGGCCCTCGCCGCGCTGCTCATAGCCATAGCCATAACCGTAACGCGGTGGCGGCGCGGCCACCGGCGGCCCGTAGGGTCCGTCGAAATCCGAGACTGCGATATAGGCCCCGCTCGCGGCTCCATTCGCCGAAACCTGGGCCTCCGCGGCATTTGCCACCAGCCCCAGCGCGGCGGCGGCCACGCATCCTGTGAAAAACTTCATGGTCGGCACGCTCCTGTCAGGCCCCCGAATGGCCAGCGCTCTTTCGCTTCTTGCGGCGTGGCGCGCCTCTCGAAGGGCTGAGGTGAAGCTTCATTGGGGATTTCGGCGCCGCTTGGGCCGGATCGGGGCGGGTTTGCTTCAAATCCGGGGCAGCGCAACTTTTGGAAAGCGATCGATTGACTTATGAGGAATCGGGACTTCCGCGCGCTTGTGTGATAGACAAAAATTTGGCAAGGTGACGTTTAGGACAGGAAGACTGTCTCAATTTTGCTTGCACTCCCGGCACAGGGATTGCAACGAAAGTCGGTGCTTCCGAGCACCATAAGGCAACAGGAAAAGCCGTTCTCGGGGACGAAGAACGCCTTGGCCTGAATTTAAGAAAATGCGGCTCGCAGCGGACGAGCGGTGACCCAGGCGGGTGCCGCGGAACGCCGAAGGTGCGCCGAAGATGGCGGTGAGGCAGCTTGCCGCATGGAGAGGATTGGAACAATGAACGGGTCGCAATTCGAGCGCGGAAACATCGTGGCAGAAGAGCTGTCGGCGACGGTCGCCTCGAAAACGACCGATCCGATTCAGGAGCACAATTCACGGCCCAAAGCCGAAGGCCTGTACGATCCAAGCCTGGAGAAGGACTCCTGCGGCGTCGGATTCATCGCCAATATCAAGGGCAAGAAGTCGCACGAGATCGTCTCGGACGCGCTGAGCATCCTCTGCAACCTCGAGCATCGCGGCGCGGTCGGCGCCGACCCGCGCGCCGGTGACGGCGCCGGCATCCTGGTGCAGATCCCGCATGCCTTCTTCAGCCGCAAGGCCAAGGAGAACAAGTTCGAGCTGCCTGCGCCCGGTGAATACGCCATCGGTGCGCTGTTCATGCCGCGCGACACGGCCTGGCGCAATGTCATCAAGAGCATCATCGCCGACCAGATCAAGGCGGAAGGCCTGACCCTGCTCGGCTGGCGCGACGTGCCGACCGACAATTCCTCGCTCGGCGTCACCGTGAAGCCGACCGAGCCCGCCTGCATGCAGGTGTTCATCGGCCGCAACGGCGTCGCCAAGACCGAGGACGAGTTCGAGCGCCGGCTCTACATCCTGCGCAAGTCGATCTCGCAGGCGATCTACCAGCGCCGCGACCGCGGCCTCGCCGGCTATTACCCCTGCTCCATGTCCTGCCGCACCGTGATCTACAAGGGCATGTTCCTCGCCGACCAGCTCGGCAAGTACTATCCCGATTTGCACGAGAAGGATTTCGAGAGCGCGCTCGCGCTGGTTCACCAGCGTTTCTCGACCAACACCTTCCCGGCATGGTCGCTGGCGCATCCCTATCGCATGATCGCGCATAACGGCGAGATCAACACGCTGCGCGGCAACACCAACTGGATGGCGGCGCGCCAGGCCTCGGTGAGCTCGGAGCTGTACGGCAAGGACATCAACCGGCTCTGGCCCATCTCTTACGAAGGCCAGTCGGACACTGCCTGCTTCGACAACGCGCTCGAATTCCTGGTGCAGGGCGGCTACTCGCTGCCGCATGCCGTCATGATGATGATTCCGGAGGCGTGGGCCGGCAATCCGCTGATGGATGAGAAGCGCCGCGCCTTCTACGAATATCACGCTGCCCTGATGGAGCCGTGGGACGGCCCCGCCGCGATCGCCTTCACCGACGGCCGCCAGATCGGCGCCACGCTCGACCGCAACGGCCTGCGGCCGGCGCGCTATCTCGTCACCAAGGACGACCGCATCGTGATGGCGTCCGAAATGGGCGTGCTGACGATC
The DNA here is from genome assembly GCF_019455395.1 of Bradyrhizobium sp. BR 10261. Taxonomy (NCBI): domain Bacteria; kingdom Pseudomonadati; phylum Pseudomonadota; class Alphaproteobacteria; order Hyphomicrobiales; family Nitrobacteraceae; genus Bradyrhizobium; species Bradyrhizobium sp. BR 10261. Next base: position 107,884 of record NZ_JACOFQ010000007.1, on the reverse strand, counting down.
CCCGAGGACCAGATCATCACCAAGTGGCGCCTGCAGCCCGGCAAGATGCTGCTGGTCGACCTCGAGCAGGGTCGTCTCATTCCTGACGACGAGATCAAGGCCGAGCTCGCCAAGAGCCATCCCTACAAGGAGTGGCTGGAGCGGACCCAGATCGTGCTGGAAGACCTGCCGAAGGTGCCGACCACGGGCGTGCGCTCGAACCTGTCGCTGCTCGATCGCCAGCAGGCGTTCGGCTACAGCCAGGAAGACATTTCCATCCTGATGACGCCGATGGCGGCCACGGGTGAGGAAGCCGCGGGCTCGATGGGCAACGACACGCCGATCTCGGCGCTGTCGGACAAGGCCAAGCCGCTGTTCACCTACTTCAAGCAGAATTTTGCGCAGGTCACCAACCCGCCGATCGACCCGATCCGCGAGGAGCTGGTGATGAGCCTCGTCTCCATCATCGGACCGCGGCCGAACCTGTTCGATCTGCAGGGCCTTGCCACCACCAAGCGCCTGGAAGCGCGCCAGCCGATCCTGACCGACGCGGATCTCGAAAAGATCCGCTCGATCTCCGACGTGGCCGACACGCACTTCAAGTCGCGCACGCTGGATACTACCTTCCATGCCGGTCTCGGCGCGGCCGGGATGGACCAGGTGCTCGACGAGCTCTGCGCGCGCGCGGAAGCCGCCGTACGCGAGGGCGTCAACATCATCATCCTGTCCGACCGCATGGTCGGCACGGACCGGGTTCCGATCCCGTCGCTGCTGGCCTGCGCCTCCGTGCATCATCATTTGATCCGCACGGGCCTGCGCACCTCGGTCGGTCTGGTCGTCGAATCCGGCGAGCCGCGCGAGGTGCATCACTTCGCGTGCCTTGCCGGCTACGGCGCCGAAGCCATCAATCCTTACCTCGCGTTCGAAACGATCATCGCGATGAAGGACCGCCTGCCCGGCTCGCTCGACGACTACGAGATCGTCAAGCGCTACATCAAGTCGATCGGCAAGGGCCTCTTGAAGGTGATGTCCAAGATGGGCATCTCGACCTACCAGTCCTATTGCGGCGCGCAGATTTTTGACGCGGTCGGCCTCAAGGCCGATTTCGTCGCAAAATTCTTCGCGGGCACGCATACCCGCGTCGAAGGCGTTGGCCTTGCCGAGATCGCCGAAGAAGCCGTGCGCCGTCATGCCGACGCCTTCGGCGAGGCGCTGGTCTACAAGAACGCGCTCGATGTCGGCGGCGAATATGCCTACCGCAGCCGCGGCGAGGACCATGCCTGGACCGCCGAGTCGGTGTCGCTGCTCCAGCACGCCGCGCGCGGCAATTCGCAGGAGCGCTATCGCGCCTTCGCCAAGATCCTGAACGAGCAGTCGGAGCGCCTGCTCACGCTGCGCGGCCTGTTCCGGATCAAGAACGCGGAGGAAGAGAAGCGCAAGCCGATCCCGATCGAGCAGGTCGAGCCGGCCAAGGACATCGTCAGGCGGTTTGCCACGGGCGCGATGAGCTTCGGCTCGATCTCGCGCGAGGCGCACACGACGCTCGCGATCGCCATGAACCGGATCGGCGGCAAGTCGAACACCGGTGAAGGCGGCGAGGAAGCCGACCGCTTCAAGCCGATGCCGAACGGCGATTCCATGCGTTCGGCGATCAAGCAGGTCGCCTCGGGCCGCTTCGGCGTCACCACGGAGTATCTCGTCAACTCCGACATGATGCAGATCAAGATGGCGCAGGGCGCCAAGCCCGGCGAAGGCGGCCAGCTGCCCGGCCACAAGGTCGACGCGACCATCGCCAAAGTGCGTCACTCGACCCCGGGCGTCGGCCTGATCTCGCCGCCGCCGCACCACGACATCTACTCGATCGAGGATCTGGCGCAGCTGATCTATGACCTCAAGAACGTCAATCCGACGGGTGACGTTTCGGTCAAGCTGGTCTCCGAGATCGGCGTCGGCACGGTGGCCGCAGGCGTTGCCAAGGCGCGCGCCGACCATGTCACCATCGCGGGCTTCGAGGGCGGCACCGGCGCATCGCCGCTGACCTCGATCAAGCACGCCGGCTCGCCTTGGGAAATCGGCCTTGCCGAAACCCACCAGACGCTGGTGCGCGAACGGCTGCGCAGCCGCATCGTGGTCCAGGTCGACGGCGGCTTCCGCACCGGGCGTGACGTCGTGATCGGCGCGCTGTTAGGCGCCGACGAGTTCGGCTTCGCCACCGCACCCTTGATCGCGGCCGGCTGCATCATGATGCGCAAGTGCCATCTCAACACCTGCCCGGTCGGCGTCGCGACGCAGGATCCCGTCCTGCGCAAACGCTTCACCGGCCAGCCCGAGCACGTGATCAACTACTTCTTCTTCGTCGCGGAGGAAGTCCGCGAGATCATGGCCTCGCTCGGCTTCCGCACCTTCAACGAGATGGTCGGCCAGGTTCAGCTGCTCGACCAGACCAGGCTGGTGGCGCACTGGAAGGCCAAGGGCCTCGACTTCTCCAAGCTGTTCGTCAAGCAGAAGGAAGAGAAGGGCCAGAAGATCTATCACTCCGAGCGCCAGAACCATCATCTGGAGGCGGTGCTCGACCGCTCGCTGATCGCGCAGGCGCAGCCTTCGCTCGACCGCGGCGCGCCGGTCAGAATCGAGGCTGCGATCAACAGCACCAACCGCTCCGCGGGTGCGATGCTGTCGGGCGCGGTCGCCAAGATCTACGGCCATGCCGGCCTGCCGCATGACACCATCCATGTCAGCCTCAAGGGCACCGCCGGCCAGGCGTTCGGCGCCTGGCTCGCCCATGGCGTCACCTTCGAGCTCGAAGGCGAGGCCAACGACTATGTCGGCAAGGGCCTCTCGGGCGGCAAGATCATCGTCAAGCCGCCGAAGAACTCCGCCATCGTGCCGGAGGAGAGCATCATCGTCGGCAACACCGTGATGTACGGCGCGATCGAAGGCGAGTGCTACTTCCGCGGCGTCGCCGGCGAACGCTTTGCCGTGCGCAACTCGGGTGCGGTCGCCGTGGTCGAAGGCGCGGGCGATCATTGCTGCGAATACATGACCGGCGGCATCGTGGTCGTGCTCGGCAAGACCGGGCGCAACTTTGCGGCGGGTATGTCCGGCGGCATCGCCTACGTGCTCGACGAGACCGGCGAGTTCGACAAGCTGTGCAATCTCAGCATGGTCGAGCTCGAGCCGGTGCTGTCGGAAGAGCTGATCAACGCCGGCACCTATCACCACGCCGGGGACCTCGAAGCACACGGCCGGGTCGACGTGTTCCAGAACCTGCTCGCCTCCGACGTCGAGAGGCTGCACGTCCTGATCACGCGCCATGCCAAGGCGACCGGCTCCGAGCGCGCGGCCGACATCCTTGCCAATTGGAAGGAATGGCTGCCGAAATTCCGCAAGGTGATGCCGGTCGAGTACCGGCGCGCGCTGCGCGAAATGGCGGCCAACGCGGACGCCGAGCCGAAAATCGCGATCGGGGCGTAGGCATCACACCCCGTCATTGCGAGCGCAGCGAAGCAATCCAGAAACTCTCCGCGGAAACAGACTGGATTGCTTTGTCGCAACAGCTCCTCGCAATGACGACGAGCAAGAAACAAAACGAATTTAAGCGGCAGGGACTTCGGGTTTAATGGGCAAGATCACGGGTTTTCTCGAAATCGAACGGCACGATCGCAAGTACACCCCGGTCGTCGAGCGCGTGAAGCATTACAAAGAATTCGTCGTTCCCTTGACCGAAAAGGAAACGCGCGACCAGGCCGCGCGCTGCATGAATTGCGGCATTCCCTATTGCCACGGCACCGGCTCGGTCGCGCCGGGCACGCCCGGCTGTCCGGTCAACAACCAGATCCCTGACTTCAACGACCTCGTCTATCAGGGCAGCTGGGAAGAAGCCTCGCGCAACCTGCACTCGACCAACAATTTTCCGGAGTTCACCGGCCGCATTTGTCCTGCGCCGTGCGAGGCGTCCTGCACACTCAACATCGACGACAACCCTGTCACCATCAAGACCATCGAATGCGCGATCGTCGACCGCGCCTGGGACAATGGTTGGCTCAAGCCGGAGGTCGCCGCTCACAAGACCGGCAAGAAGGTCGCGGTGATCGGCTCCGGCCCGGCCGGCATGGCCTGCGCCCAGCAGCTCGCGCGCGCCGGCCACGACGTGCATGTCTACGAGAAGTACGCCAAGGCCGGCGGGCTGCTTCGCTATGGCATCCCCGACTTCAAGATGGAGAAGGGCATCATCGACCGTCGCGTCAAGCAGATGGAAGCCGAAGGCGTCACCTTCCACTACAACAGCCATGTCGGCGCGGCCGGCAATGTCGATCCACGCGAGATGCTCAACGAGTATGACGCGGTGGCGCTGACCGGCGGCGCCGAAGCGCCGCGCGATCTGCCGATTCCGGGCCGCGAGCTCGACGGCATCCACTACGCGATGGACTTCCTGCCGCAGCAGAACCGCCGCGTCTCCGAGGAGCCGCTGAACGGCGTCAAGGAGATCTTGGCCGGCGGCAGGCATGTCGTCGTCATCGGCGGCGGCGACACCGGCAGCGACTGCATCGGCACCTCGCTGCGCCAGGGCGCGCTGTCGGTGACCCAGCTCGAGATCATGCCCGCCCCGCCCGAGCGCGAGAACAAGGCCCTGACCTGGCCGAACTGGCCGCTGAAGATGCGCACGTCCTCGAGCCAGGCCGAAGGCGCGATCCGCGAATACGCCGTGCTGACGCAGAAGTTTTCCGGCGAGAACGGCAAGGTCAAGAAGCTGCACTGCGTCCGCGTCGACGACAAGTTCAAGCCGATCGAAGGCACCGAGTTCGAACTCGACGCCGAGCTGGTGCTGCTCGCGATGGGCTTCGTCCATCCCGTGCACGAGGGCCTCTTGAAGCAGCTCGCAGTCGATCTCGACCCGCGCGGCAACGTCAAGGCCAACACGCTCGACTACCAGACCTCGCGCCCGAACGTGTTCTCCGCCGGCGACATGAGGCGTGGGCAATCGCTGGTGGTGTGGGCGATCCGTGAGGGTCGACTTTGTGCCAGGTCGATCGATACGTTCCTGATGGGGAAGACGGATCTGCCGCGGTAGGTTTCGTCATTCCGGGGCGCGCGAAGCGCGAGCCCGGAATCCATTTATCCGCGAACACTGAGGCCTGATGGATTCCGGGTTCGCGCCAAGTGGCGCGCCCCGGAATGACGAGCGGAGCTAATTCTGCAGCCTCACCCCCAGCATCACCACCGTCCCCTGCGAGCTCGACCCCGGCTGGTTTGAATCCAGGATGTCGTGGCGCAGCGTGCCCTTGATCCAGATGTTGCGGTTGAGCTTGTAGATCAAATTGCCTTCGAGCGAGTAGGTCTTGTCGTTGCGATTCTGGCCCTGGTAGTCGTAGGTGCCGTAGGTGAACTTGCCGATCGCGGTGAGCCAGCGGCGGAAATCGTGGTCGACTTCGGCGGCATAGGTGTGCACCAGCACGCCGGAGGAGCCGGGGATGGTGGTCTCCGCGATCTGCGTGTCGGTGTTGAACTTCACCGTCGTCAGCCCGCTGGCGTTCCAGATCAGCGATCCCGAGGTGAGGAAGCCCGAGAGCTGGCTCAGGCGCGGGTCGACATAGTTGCGCGCGGAATAGCCGACCGAGACTTCGCCGGTGAGGATGCGCGAGAATTCGAAGGACGAGCCGACCTTGGCATAACCGCCGTTTGAATTGCGCAAGTAACCGTTGCGGTCAGCCGCCTGGTCGTGGACGCGGTTGTCCCCCTCGATCTCGACGAACGGCTTCAGGCCCGGCTTGAGCTCGTAGGAGAAGCGCCCGACGCCGCCATACTGGTTGAAGTCGCGGTCGTCATTGCTGAAGGTCGAGCCGTCGGTGAGCTTTGAATCGGTGTAGGCGGTGCGATCGATCGTGGCGCCGGCGGCGACCTGGAAACGATTGAAGGTCTGGTCGAAGCCGAAGGTGCCGCCATAGGTGGCGTAGACAGGATATTTCTGCAAGCCGGCCTGCACGTTCGGGCTGCCGGGATTGTCGGTGGCGAGCCGCAGCCGCAGCTGCGAGGTCAGCTTGAGATCGCGGTCGACGTCGTAGCGGCCGTCGACATGGCCGGTGAAATCGGGGCGGTTGATCTCGACCGGCGAGGGCGAAGGAAGCCCGTCGATCGTCGCCGGCATGTTGTTGGTGTAGCCGGAGAACGAGCCGCGCAAATCGGCGACCAGCGCATGGCGCTCCCAGTCGGACATGACAAGAAGATCCGGCGCGACGACATAAACAGGCGAGCCGACCGGCTTGCTGAGACGCGCGGGATTGGTGTCGTAGCCGGTGGAGAGCTCGAGCCCGCCCTTGATCAGAAAACTGCCGGCGTAGTCGCCGACCGCGCCGAACGCATCGTCGTCGACCTTGAGGCGGCGGCGCAGCGGCTGGCCGGGCACGACGCCGGCCATCGCCGGCGGCAGCGGCGTCTTGTGCGCGGTCTCCGACGGCGGCGGCGCAATGCGCGGCGGTCCCAGCGTCGAGACCGCCGGCGTTGCAGCTGACACCGGCGAGCCGGGGCCGGCGGGCTTCTTCGGCTTCAGCTGGCCCGGATAGAGTTTTGGCTGCTGGCGCTTGCGATTGAGCGAGTCGTAGCCCGAGCTGCTCGCGCCGTTCGCGGCGGGCAGGCCGTAGCTGGGCACCTGACCGACGCGCGACGTCGCCGGCGCATCGCTTTTCTTGCGCGGACCGTCGTTGGGATCCGGCGGTTGCGGAACCGCGTCCGACGGTGCCTGCAGGACGCCCGCCGTGCGGCGCATCGGCAGCGTGTCAGGCGAGACGAAGCCGCCGCGGCTGGGATTGAACAGGTCGGGCGTGAGGCTCTGGGCGGCCACTGGTGAGCTCTCCAGCGCTGATAGCAGCAGGCACGGCAAGGCAGCGCGGAAAGCGCACGCGCTGCGGCTCCGGCCCCTGCCTGGAGGCGACCCCACGATAAAATTAACCCCAACAAAATCAAATACTTCAACGACGGCTTTCCGCCGGTGCGGGGGAACCATCGTTAATGGAGTTAAAACAATTATGGTTAATGACCCGTTGAGGGCTTTGGCGCCCGCGTCGCCTGATCGGCCGGGGCGTGCTAAGGAGGCGACCACCGGGCCGACGCCCCTCCGTGGACCTTGTCTATGCCGAGTTCGAAACCGCTGATGACCTCCTCATCCGGCCTCACCCCTACATCAGTTGAATCCGCGCTCCGCACGCTGGAGACCGAGAGCGGCGGCATCAACGCGCTTGCGGCCGCGCTGCGCGGCCCGCTCGGCGAGCCGTTCGCCAAAGCGGTCGACCTGATCCGCAATGCCAAGGGCCGCGTCATCGTCACCGGCCTTGGCAAGTCAGGCCACATGGCGCGCAAGATCGCGGCGACGCTGGCCTCGACAGGCACGCCGGCCTTCTTCGTCCACACTGCGGAAGCCGCCCATGGCGACCTCGGCATGATCACCGCCGACGACGTCATCATGGCGATGTCCTGGTCCGGCGAGCAGCCGGAGATGAAGACGCTGGTGAACTACTCGGCGCGCTTTGCGATCCCGATGATCGCGGTGACGTCGAACGCAGCGTCCTCGCTCGGCCAGGCCGCCGACATCGTCATCGAGCTGCCGAAGGCGCGCGAGGCCTGCCCGCATAATCTGGCGCCGACCACCTCGACCATGATGCAGGTCGCGATCGGCGATGCCATCGCAATTGCGCTGCTCGAGGGCCGCGGCTTCACCGCGCTGGAATTCGCGCATTTCCATCCCGGCGGCAAGCTGGGCGCGATGCTGAAATTCGTCCGCGACTACATGCGCACCGGCGCGGAAATCCCGGTCAAGCCGCTCGGCACCAAAATGTCGGACGCGGTGATGGAGATGTCGGCCAAGGGCTTGGGCTGTGTCTGCATCGTCAACGACGCCAACGAGGCTATCGGCATCATCACCGACGGCGATCTGCGCCGCCACATGCGGCCGGATCTTTTGACTATGACGGTCGATGAGATCATGACCAGGCAGCCCAAGACCGTGCCGCCCTCGATGCTGGCGACGGAGATGATCGAGGTGCTGAACACGCGCAAGATCACGACGCTTGTGGTGACCGAGGCAGACAAGGTCGTCGGCATCGTGCATCTGCACGATCTGCTGCGCGCGGGCGTGGCGTAAGGCACCGCTCTATCCACTCGTCATTCCGGTGCGCGCCCCCTTGGGCGCGAGCCCGGAATCCATCATGCCGCGCAGTTTGTCGCTCTATGGATTCCGGGCTCGCGCTTCGCGCGCCCCGGAATGACAACTACCCCGGAAACCGCGCCGCCTTTTCCTCGAGCGGCAGCTTCAGCCCATTGGCCAGATACGAGACGGTACGATAGAAACCGCACAGCAGCATGATCTCCAGCATCTGCGCCTCGTCGTAATGCGCCGACAGTGCCGCGAATTCGGCGTCGGTGAACGTCGCGCTTGTGTGCAGCGCATCCACGGCAGCGATCAGGGCCCGCTCGGCGGGTGACCAGCAGGATGAGCTCGCATCGCCCTCGACCGTCGCACGGACCTCATCCTCGGTGAGTTTTGCCGGCGCGGCGAAGACCGCGACATGGACGCCCCATTCATATTCGCATCTGTTCAGCGCGCAGGTGCGGTCGATGACGATCTCGCGCTCTCGCAACGATAACGGGCCGGGATCGAGCAGGCCGCCGGCGCGAAACTTGTCCCAGGCGCGACCATGGCCCGCCATCACCCGAAACAACATCAGCGGCGGCGCGCCGCGCATGATGCGATCGAACTGCGCCTGGATCTCCGGTGGATAAGGCGGCGTGAGCGGGGCGATCCGCGGAGCCGGAGATGACATGGGCGTCATCTTTGCTACAATTAATGTAGCAATACGCTACATTATCTGTAGCAAGTGGCAAGAGGGTTTGATGGCGAAACAGACGGGCTCGGGGGACCGCCGCGTGCGCGGCTCGCGCACCGGGCGGCCGATCATGGTGCTGCTCGATCTGCTGGGGCGGCGCTGGGCTTTGCGGATCTTGTGGGAGTTGCGCGAAAAACCCCTCACCTCGCGTGCGTTGCGCACGGCCTGCAACGAGGCTTCGCCGACAGTGCTGCAGGCGCGGCTGACGGAACTGCGCGAGGCGGGGTTCGTCGAGCTCGGTGACGGCGGCGGTTATGGATTGACGGCGCTCGGACGCGAGCTGGGCGACATGGTCATGCCGCTGCACCGGTTTGCGGAGCGGTGGCGAAGCAAGAGCGGTGTCTGAGTCCGGCTGCGCTCCATCCGCAAGCTCGTCATTGCGAGCGCAGCGAAGCAATCCAGAGTCTTTCCGCGGGGCGATCCTGGATTGCTTCGCTACGCTCGCAATGACGGCAACTCACGCCGCCGCCACCGTCAGGTTGGCACCATCCACCTGCACCACCTTCACCCGCGTGCCTGCCGGCGTATCCGGGCCTGCGACGCGCCACACCGTGTCGCCGATGCGGACGGTGCCGTTTCCGTCGATGATCGGCTTCTCCAGCGTGAACTCACGGCCGAGCAGCGCCTCGGTTCGCTTGTTGAGGAAGGGACTGGCACTTTCATCCGGCTTCGGCCGCGCGAGCCGGCGCCATACCGGCACGGCGGCGGCTGCGAACACCGCGAACATCACCAGCTGGATCTGCCAGGAGATGACTGTAACGAACGAGATCAGGCCGACCAAAAGCGCGGCAAGCCCGAGCCAGAACAGAAACACGCCCGGCGCGACCACCTCCAGCGCCATCAGGATGAAGCCGAAGATCAGCCAGTTCCAGGTGCCGAGCGATACGAACATGTCGGTCATGACACGACCTCTCTCAATGGTGCCTTCACGGCACCGCCGGTGGAGTCGGCGGCGTCGGACCTGACGGCGGCACCGAACCGCCGCGACGGGCCGCAGCGACCGCCGACGCAGCACTTTCTCCGAACGTTGCCTTGGCGATCTCGCCGATGCCGGCGAGCGAGCCAAGCATGCTGGTCGCCTCCATCGGCAGCATGATGATCTTCTGGTTCGGGGCGTCCGCGAACTGGCCGAACGCCTTGATGTATTTATCGGCGATAAAGTAGTTCAGCGCCGCGACGTCACCCTTGGCGATGGCCTCACTGACCATTTGCGTCGCCTTGGCCTCGGCCTCGGCGGACCGCTCACGCGCCTCGGCGTCGCGAAACGCCGCTTCCTTGCGGCCTTCGGCCTGGAGAATCTGGCCCTGCTTGGCGCCCTCGGCGCGCAGGATCTCGGACTGGCGCTGGCCTTCGGCGGCGAGAATGTCGGCGCGCTTGACGCGCTCGGCCTTCATCTGCCGGCCCATGGCCTCGACGAGGTCGGCGGGCGGCACGATGTCCTTGATCTCGATGCGGTTGACCTTGACGCCCCAGGGCGAGACCGCGGCGTCGACGACGCGCAAGAGGCGCTCGTTGATCTCGTCGCGATGCGACAGCACCTGGTCGAGATCCATCGAGCCCATCACCGAGCGGATGTTGGTCATGGTGAGCACCGTGATGGCCTGGTTGAGGTTGGCGACCTCGTAGCTGGCCTTCGCCGCGTCGAACACCTGATAGAAGGCGACGCCGTCCACCGTCACGGTGGCGTTGTCCTTGGTGATGACCTCCTGCTCGGGAATGTCTATCACCTGCTCCATCATGTTGATCTTGCGCCCGACACGATCGAAATAGGGCACGATCAAATTGAGCCCGGGGCTCAGCGTCTGCGTGTATTTGCCGAACCGCTCGATGGTCCAGTCATAGCCCTGTGGCACCGTCTTCACGCCGGCAATCAGCGTGATGATGACGAGCAACACCAGAACAATCGCAAAAATATCGAAACCGCTCATATCTCCTCCAAGGTGGGAAAGAAGCCGGAAAACAGGCCCTTCCCGCGCTGTCATTGGTCGGGATCAGCACCCTACCGGTTCAGCGGCCGCCTTTCACGTCAGCATCCGTGCCTTTCCGCACAAGACGCGGCGAGCACGAACCGTCACGATTATGTATTTTCGAAGGACCCTTGAAAGCGCCACGGCGCAGACCTACCGGCAAAGGTTAAGAAATGCGGTCCTACTCGATGACCTCGTTCGCGATTGCGAGCAGGCCCGGGGAAAGCGTGACCCCGATTGCCTTGGCTGTCTTCAGATTGATCGCCAGCTCGAACTTGGTGGGGTTCTGGACCGGAAGGTCGGCAGGTCGCGCGCCCTTCAGGATGCGATCGATGTAGCTCGCTGCGCGGCGGAGCTGCTCAGCGCCGTCGGTGCTGTAGGACATCAGCCCGCCTTCGTCGACGAAGGCGCGGATACAGAACACAGCGGGCAGACGCGCCTGCTCAATTGCCGTCAGCAACTGCGAGCGATTGGCCATGGCGAAGAAGTCGGGCAGGACCAGAAAGCCACCGTCCTTGCGCGAGGTCAGCGCGGCGATCGAAGCAACATCATGCACCGGCGCGGGCTCGATCGTCACATGCAGCATCCTCGCGGCGTCCTCGAGCGTGCGCAGCATCAGCGCCGCGAACGGCGCGGTGGCGGGATTGTAGATCACGAAGACGCGGGAGACTTTTGGCGTGACCTGCGTCAGCATCTCCAGCCATTTGCTCGCCAACGGACCGTCGTAATCGGTGAATCCGGTGATATTGCCGCCGGGATGGGCGAGGTTCTGGACAAGGCCCTGGCCGACCGGATCGGTGACCACCGCAAACACGATGGGAATCGTCGTGGTGCGCCGGTGCAGTTCCTCCACCGAGGGCGTGCCGAGCGCAAGCAGGACGTCGGGCTTGAGCCCGATCAGCTCGTCGGCAAGTTGGGCAAGGCGGGCGCGATCGCCGGCGCCGCTCCGCCAGTCGATGCCAAGATTGTCCTGCTCCTTCCAGCCATGGGTCGCGAGCGCTTCGGCGAGGCGGGGCTGGCCGATCACGTCATCGGCTGATGTGACCGAGAGCACCCCGAGCCGGCGTTGCGCGGTCGGCTGCTGGGCCGGCGCGGAAGCCGGCCATGCCGCGATCGTTCCCAGAAGCGCCAGACAGTCGCGGCGGTTCATGAAACGCTCCCTAGACCCAGGCATATTAGATCCAGCCCTGCAGCTCGCGCAGCACCAGCGTTCGGATCACGTCCATTCCAGGATCGCTGTCGTTCAGGCAAGGGATCGCGGAAAACTGCTCGCCGCCATTGTGCTTGAAGATCTCGGCATTCTCCTGCGCGATCTCCTCCAGTGTCTCCAGGCAGTCGGCGGAGAAACCCGGCGTCACGACCGCGATGCGGCGCACGCCTTCTTTCGCCAACCGCTCCATCGTCTTGTCGGTGTAGGGCTGCAGCCACTCGTCATTGCCGAAGCGCGACTGGAAGGTCAGCAGCAGCCTTGTCTCATCCATGCCGAGCCGGCGGCGCAGCGCCTGCGTCGTCGCGATGCAGTGGCTTTGATAGGGATCGCCCTTGTCGACATAGGCCTTCGGCATGCCGTGAAAGGACGCGACGATCAGCTCGGGCCTGAAGGATAAATTCGCCAGATGCGTCTCGATCGAGACGGCGAGCGCCTCGATATAGGCCTCGTCCTCGTAGTAAGGCGGCGTCACCCGCAATGTCGGCTGGTTGCGCAGGCTCGCGAGCACACGGAACACTTCGTCGCAGACGGTCGCCGAGGTCGAAGCGGAATATTGCGGATAGAGCGGCACGGCGAGAATGCGCTCACATCCCTTTGCGATCAGCGCATCGATCCCCGCCTTGATCGAGGGATTGCCGTAGCGCATCGCCCAATCCACCACGACATGCGCGCGATCCGACAGCGCGGCGGCGAGCTTGTCGGCTTGCGACCGCGTGATCGTCTTCAGCGGCGACTCGTTCTTCTCGACGTTCCAGATCTTCTGGTAGTCGAGCGCCTTGGTGCGGGGGCGGCTGCGCAGGATGATGCCGTTCAGCACGGCTTTCCAGATCAGGCCCTGGTCCTCGATGACGCGGGCGTCCGACAGGAATTCCTTCAGATACACCCTCACGCCGGCGGCGTCGGCCGTATCGGGCGTGCCGAGATTGATCAGCAGCACACCGACGCGCGGGTGGCTGGGCTGAACGGTCGGCTTCGCGGTTGAGATAGGGGCCAGGGTCGTCATGTCAGCTGCGTCGCGCGTTGCTCCGAACTTGTCAAGATGAGCTCGTTTTCGCTAGGGTCCGCCACAAGCGGGGGAGGGAAGATGACGCTCGCGGAATGGTGCGTTCTCGGAGCGCTGCTGCTCTATCTCTTAACGATCGTCTCGATCAAATGGATCAGGTTTCGCGGCTTCGACAATTCACGGCCGCGCGACCCCGCCTTTTACCAAGACGCCATCTCGCAGCGGGCGCTCGGCGCGCACCAGAACGGCATCGAGACCTTCCCGTTCTTCGCCTTCGCGGTCCTGCTCGCGGAATTTCGCGATTCGCCGCAGCGCCTGATCGACGAGCTCGCAGCGCTGTTCCTGATCGTGCGGGTCGCCTATGTGCTGACCTATCTCGGCAACCGGCCGACCCTCCGCTCCATCCTCTGGAGCATCGGTTTTGCACTCAATCTGGCGATCTTCCTCATGCCGATGTTGAAGCGGTTTTTGCCGGGGTGAGGTGCACGGCCCGGCGCAACGGGGAAGCCGTTGTCGCTGGAGGCGCGAGCCCCGCGGTGCAACGCACCGTGGGGTGAGCCTCGAAGGATGAACGGCCCCGATGCAGCCGGGCCGTCGCCCTTCGAGGGCCGCTGAAGATGCGGCCACCTCAGGGTGACGGGATTAAGTGATCGCGGCTTGGCTCAAAAACACGTCGTGCGTTCGGCCGCGATGTAGCCGAACAGCAGCCCCGCCCCGAACAGCAGCACCAAGGCCGCGGCGCCGAATTCGATGCCGCGCATGAACAGCGCGCCTCCACCGTCGCGGCCCGCGCTGAGGCGGCCGGCGATGTCCTTGGCCGAGACGGCGACCACGGCGATGGCCGCGACCGTGATCGCGGTGCCCAGCCCCATCAGCAAGGTCGCGGCGATGCCGGCCCAGAACAGACCCTGGGCGAGTGCGAACACCAGCACAAGGATCGCGCCCGAGCAGGGGCGGATGCCGACGGTCAGGATCGCGGCGAACCCGCGCCGCCAGCCGCCGGGGCCGGCGAGCTCGCTCGGGGTCGGGCCATGGGAATGGCCGCAATGCTCGTCGTGAACGTGGTCATGCCCGTGATGGTGATGGCGGTGCGTATGATCGTGGTGATGGTGATCATGGTCATGCGGCACGCCCGCGATCGCCGGCACGGGCTGCGTCGCCTGCAGCGCGCGGATGAAGGTGCGGCCCTTGGTCCAGACCAGGCGCAGGCCGAACAGCGCGATCAAGGCGTAGCTTGCAATCTCGATCGCGCCTTCCGCCTTGCACATGGTCCTGGCGGTGGCATTCAGGATCCAGGCCGAGATGCCGACGATCAGGATCGCCACCAGCGACTGCATCAGCGCCGAGGCGAACGACAGCGCTATGCCGCGCCGCGCGGTCTCGCGGTTGGCGACGAGATAGGAGGCGATCACCGCCTTGCCGTGGCCAGGGCCGGCAGCATGGAAGATGCCGTAGGCAAAGGAGATGAAGAGCAGCGTCCACACCGCCGAGCCGTCGGATTTGGCAGCGCGGATGGTCGACGACATCTGGCGATAGAATTCCGACTGCTTGGCCAGCAGCCAGCCGATCAGGCCACTGGCCTCGGGCTCGGCCGCTGCTGCCTGCCTCGGTGCGCCGAACGGATCTTGCGCCAGGACATGGTGAAGCGCGGCATCCGCCACGCCAACGGCGAGGAGAACGGCGGCGCAAGCGATGAGCCCGCGCGCAACGGACGAAAGTTTCGGCTTCAAGGGCAATCCACCGTGATCTTGTTGGCGAACATCATGCCGAAATTGGCATTCGGGCCGTCCATGAAGGTCTGCTCGTTGAGCTTCTGCGCGGTCGCGGTGCCGTCGCTCGGACGATCGAGCTTTATCTGGCAGCCTGATGGCGCGCCGACCAGCTTGACCGGATTATCCTTGGCCATCTGGAAATCGATGAAGAAGGAGCGGTCGAACACTTCCAGCACGAGCTGTTTGGGCTTGAGCGGCGTCTTCAGCGGCAGCGTGAAGTGCAGGGTCAGCACGGTGTCCTTGTAGTCGAGAAAATAGTCGACCGGCTCGCCAAAGCGCTCCTTCTTGCCGTCGGCCTTCGCAAAGGTGAAGTAGGCGTATTCCTTCAGCGACTCGACGTTGGTCTGCGCCAGGGGCCCGAGCTCCTCGCGCGTATAGGCGCCCTTCTTCTTGCTCTCGAGCCCTTGCACCGCATAGGCCGAGAACATGTCGTCGAACGTCCAGGCGTGGCGCACACCGGTGATGCTGCCGTCCTCGGCATAGAGCAGCTCGCTTGAAGCGGTGATCCAGACATGCGGATGCGCGCTCGCCGCGCCCGATGCGAGCATCATTGCGACGGCGAGCAGCCATCCCAGCAGCACGCGCATGTCGATCAAGCCGCCTTGTCGTCGAGCAGGCCGCGGCGGCGGAGCAGCGCGTCGGGCTCAGGCGGGCGACCGCGGAACGCCTCGTAGGCCGCTTCCGGATCGACCGATCCGCCGCTCGAATAGATGTTGTCGTGCAGGCGCTTGGCGACATCACGATCGAAGATGTTGCCGGCTTCCTCGAAGGCCCCGAAGGCATCGGCGTCCATCACCTCCGACCACATGTAGCTATAATAGCCGGCGGCGTAGTGGTCGCCGGTGAAGATGTGGCCGAACTGGGTCGGCCGGTGCCGCATCGATATTTCCTCGGGCATGCCGATCTTCTCCAGCTCGCGTTTCTCGAAGGCGCGGACATCCTGCGCGGCGGCGGCTGGCTGGGAGTGGAACTCGAGATCGACCAGCGCCGAGGAGACGAACTCGACCGTGGCAAAGCCCTGGTTGAATTTTCGCGCGGCGAGGAAGCGCTTGAGCAAATCGTCCGGCAGCGGCTCACCGGTCTGGTAGTGCCGGGCGAACTGCTGCAGCACCTCGGGCCGCTCCTGCCAGTGCTCATAGAGCTGCGACGGCAGCTCGACGAAGTCGGTGAAGACCGACGTGCCCGACAGCGAGGGATAGGTCACGTTGGAGAGCATGCCGTGCAGGCCGTGGCCGAACTCGTGGAACAGGGTGCGGGCATCGTCGGGCGACAGCAGGGAGGGCTCGCCGCCGGTGCCCTTGGCAAAATTGCAGACATTGATGACGAGCGGCGCGACCTCGCCGTCGAGCTTCTGCTGGTCGCGCAGCGAAGTCATCCAGGCGCCGGAGCGCTTGGACGGCCGGGCGAAGTAGTCGCCGTAGAACAGCGCCTTGTGCTTGCCGTCGGGACCCCTGACCTCCCAGACCCGGACGTCGGGGTGCCAGACCGGCACATCCTTGCGCTCCTCGAAGGTGACGCCGAACAGGCGCGTGGCGCAGTCGAAGGCGGCGGCGATCATGTGGTCGAGCGTCAGATAGGGCTTGATCGCGGCGTCGTCGAAATTGGCGCGCTGGAGGCGGAGCTTCTCGGCATAGAAACGCCAATCCCAGGGCGCGAGCTTGAAATTGCCGCCCTCCTCCGTGATCAGCGCCTGCATCTCGTCGCGGTCGGCGAGTGCCCGGGCACGGGCCGGCTTCCAGACCCGCTCCAGGAGGCCGCGCACCGCGTCCGGGGTCTTGGCCATGGAATCCTCGAGCCGGTAGGCGGCGTAGGTCGGGTAGCCCAGGAGCCTGGCGGTCTCCTCCCGCAGCTTCAGGATCTCGCCGATGATCGCGTTGTTGTCGTTGGAATTGCCGTTGTCGCCGCGCGCGATAAAGGCCTTGTAGACCTTCTCGCGCAGGTCACGCCGGCCTGAGCTCTTCAGGAACGATTCGACCGAGGAGCGCGACAGCGTGACGATGGCCTTGCCTGCCATGCCGCGATCTTCCGCCGCCGCCTTGGCGCCGGCGATAAAGCTCTCGGGCAGGCCCTCGCGGTCGGCCTCACCCAGCTCCATGAACCAGTCCTGCTCGTCGCCGAGCAGGTGATGGCTGAAGCCGGTCGCGAGCTGGGCCAGCTTCTCGTTGATCTCGGCCATGCGCGTCTTGGCCTCGTCGGACAGGCCGGCGCCGGACCGGTGGAAGCGGGTATAGGTGCGCTCCAAGAGGCGGAGCTGCTCCGGTGTCAGACCGAGACTGGCGCGGTTCTCGTGCAGCTGGGCGATGCGGCCAAACAGCACGGCGTTCATCATGATCGGATTCCAGTGTCGCGCCATCCGCAAGGAGACCTCCTTGTCGATCTCGAGGATGGCTGGGTTGGAATGCGCCGAGACCAGGTCGTAGAAGACGGAGGCGACCTTGTTGAGCAGCTTGCCGGAGCGTTCCAGCGCGGTGATGGTGTTGGCGAAGTCGGGCGCAGCCGGATCATTGGTGATGGCGCCGATCTCGGCAGCGTGATCGGCGAAGGCCTGCTCGAAGGCCGGCAGGAAGTGTTCCGGCACGATCTCATTGAAGGGCGGGGTCGCAAACGGCGTCACCCAGGCCTTCAGTAGCGGATTGGTCTCGGCGTTCGTAGTTTGGCGGGGGTCTGACATCGCAAGTCCGTTTTTTGAGGCGATTTGTTGGGGCCAGCTATAGCACGCGATGGGGCTTTTTTGGGCTATTTGGCCTTGCTCCCGCCCGGCTTTTCGGGGAGATTGCGGCCCTCGAAACCACGGACCTCAACGCCCATGAACGCGCCCTCCTCGTCGTCCCGTCAGATCGTCTGGCCGAGCGTCATCACCGTCATCAGCGCCGCCATCCTGATCGGCGCCGAGGTGTTCGGCGCGGCGTTTGCCGGCGGCTGGGCGCTCGCCATTCTGATCGGGCTCGGTGACCAGGGCGCCCACATCCTTCAGGCGGTGCTGTTCGCACTCGGCGTGCTGGTCATGACCGCCTTCATCCGCGCAGCTCAGCGCGTCGAGCCGTTCTTCAAGCGCCGCTGAGTCGTCTTGCGCGACGCAGTCACGCGCGCGACACCAAAAACTTAACGCACGTTCATCTTCCGCGTCGCTCGCGCAACACCGCGCAAGCGGATGTTAGGCAATTCTGTTCTCAGCCTAAAAAAATTCTTGCGAAGCTGAGTCAAAACCCTTATGTGCGTTTTTGCCCAATTTCGCACGTGCCTGTGGTCGTGTGTCAGTCGGTAGGTATCCGGACAAGAGGCCGGACAGCCGCCAAGGGGTGAAGAAGCCGAGGGGCTCTTCGGAAGTGCAGAAGTCGAGGACTGAAAAGTCGAACGACTGACGGCAAACCCGGAGCGCCCAGCATCTCTCTCAAAGAGATGCCTTGTCGAAGGTGACTTCGCTCTTTGCAACCGTGACTGGCAGCCGGAGGCGAACCGGCGCACCCCGCTCTCAACGGGGGACGCGACTTAAAGCAACGACGGATCGGGCTTTTTTGGTCTCTACCGGCATTCCACCGCCGGCGCGGGCTACTGAAAAGGCTTGTCCTTCATTGCCAGGTGAGCGGGCGGGAGACTCTCCCAACCAATCCACGGCAGCACAGTCTGGTTTGAGTCTTTTGGCTTCAGCGCGCCTCCATCGCGCGATGTGGCCGAAGCACTCTTATCCGACGTCACGTTGATGCGGATCCTGTCGCTGGGACCGTTGGAGAGTGCCATGACCGAACGAATCCAGGAATTCCTGCGTAACCGCCGCAAGGAAGGTCTCGACACCGAGCCGTGCCTCGTCGTCGACCTCGAGGTCGTGCGCGACAACTACCAGAGCTTCGCCAAGGCGCTGCCCGACAGCCGCGTGTTCTACGCCGTCAAGGCGAACCCGGCGCCGGAAGTGCTGTCGCTGCTGGCCTCCATGGGCTCCTGCTTCGACACCGCGACCGTCGCCGAGATCGAGATGGCGCTGGCCGCCGGCGCGACGCCCGACCGCATCTCCTTCGGCAACACGATCAAGAAGGAGCGCGACATCGCCCGCGCCTTCGCGCTCGGCATTCGCCTGTTCGCGGTGGACTGCGTTCCCGAGGTCGAGAAGATTGCCCGCGCCGCTCCCGGCGCCAAGGTGTTCTGCCGCATCCTCTATGACTGCGCCGGCGCCGAATGGCCGCTGTCGCGCAAGTTCGGCTGCGACCCGGAGATGGCGGTCGAGGTGCTCGACGCCGCCAAGCGTCTGGGCCTCGAGCCGTGCGGCATCTCGTTCCATGTCGGATCGCAGCAGCGCAAGGTGAAGGCGTGGGACCGTGCGCTGGCGATGGCCTCGCAGGTGTTCCGCGACTGCGCCGAGCGCGGCATCAACCTCTCCATGGTCAACATGGGGGGCGGCTTTCCGACCAAGTACCTGAAGGACGTGCCGCCGGTCGTCACCTACGGCCGCTCGATCTTCCGCGCGCTGCGCAAGCACTTCGGCAACCAGATTCCGGAGACCATCATCGAGCCGGGCCGCGGCATGGTGGGCAACGCCGGCATCATCGAATCCGAAGTCGTGCTCATCTCGAAGAAGAGCGACGAGGACGAGGTGCGCTGGGTGTACCTGGACATCGGCAAGTTCGGCGGTCTCGCCGAGACCATGGACGAGTCGATCCGCTACGCCATCCGCACCCCGCATGACGGCGCGGACATGACCCCGTGCGTGCTCGCGGGCCCTACCTGCGACAGCGCCGACGTGCTGTACGAGAAGACCCCGTATCCGCTTCCCGTCACGCTCGAGATCGGCGACAAGCTGCTGATCGAAGGCACCGGGGCCTATACGTCGACCTACTCGGCGGTGGCGTTCAACGGCATCCCGCCGCTGAAGACGTACCACATCTGAGCGCCTCGCTTCTCCGAGGCACCACGAACCCGGGAGCCGGCTTGCCGGCTCCTCCCAGACATCTCGATTTCTGACGACGCCTTGAGCCGGCGTGCTGCACGCACGTCTGTTCAAGCGGGGACTGACGCGCCATGACTGCTTTTCGGAAGCCACAAGTCGCCCTCACCTCGAAAGCCGCTCCGCTCGCGATCCGCAGCGAGCGTGCCGTCGACGTCGCCGCCCGTGAAGCGCTGCTGGATGCCTGCTTTGGCGAAGATCGCCATGACCGCACCTGCCAGCGCCTGCGTGACGGACGCGCACCTGCCGCCGGCCTCGCGCTGGCCGCCGTGCGTGAGGGAAAGCTCGTGGGAACCGTGCGGTTGTGGCACGTCAGCGCCGGAGGCAGGCCCGCTCTGGTCCTCGGACCGCTGGCGGTGGACCCTGCCTGCCGCGAGCTCGGGATCGGCGCCGCGCTGATGCAACAAGCGCTGGCCGCCGCCCGGGCGCGCGGGCATGACGCCGTGATCCTGCTCGGGGATGCGCCCTACTACGCCCGTTTCGGCTTCTCGGCCGAGAAGACCGGCGCGCTGCTGTTGCCCGGCCCGTTCGAGCGCGACCGTCTGCTGGCGATCGAGTTCACCGACGGTGTGCTTGATGGCGCCGAAGGGATGATCGTCCCGACCGGCGCGGCCCTTCCCAAACGGAGGGTAGTTCGCGCCCTCCAGGCGCGCGCGGCGTAAGGACTTGCCATGATGGCGGCGACCGGAGCCGCACTGGGCGGCTTCGCCCGTCTGCGTCTCCGTTAAGCTCACGTCCTTTGGGGTTGCGCGGGCCCGGAAATTGCCCATAAACCCCACGAAATCCCCTTTCAGTCGAGGCCGAATCCATGTCCCGTCGCCTGATCTCCACCGGCTCCCCCCTCGAAAAGAGCGTCGGCTACAGCCGCGCCGTGATCGACGGCGAGTTCGCCTTCGTCGCGGGAACCACCGGCTATGACTACACGACGATGACGATGCCCGCAGATGTCACGAGCCAGTCACGCAGCTGCTTCAAGACCATCGAAGCGGCCCTGAAGGAGGGCGGTTTCGAGATGGCCGACATCGTCCGTGCGACCTACTACGTCACCGACGCCAGCTACATCGATGCCCACTTCGCCGTCTGCGGCGAGGTTCTCGGCGAGATCATGCCGGCAGCGACCTTGCTGGTCGTCAGCGCCCTCGCCAAGCCCGAGATGAAGGTCGAGATCGAAGTCACCGCCAAGCGCCGCAGCGTCTGACACGCGCCGCCGCGCCTGATCCACCCACCAGATGTCCGCCAGCACGTTCCGGAGAAACTTATGAGCCCTCCCTCGCAGATCTACGCGAAGATCACCGGTCCCATCGTCATGGTCGGGTTCGGCTCGATCGGCAAGGGCACCTTGCCGCTGATCGAGCGGCACCTCGATTACGACAAGTCGCGCGTCACCGTGATCGATCCCAAGGATGAGGGCCGCAGGGCGCATTGCGAGAAGCACAATGTGCGCTTCATCCAGAAGGCCGTGACCAAGGACAATTATCGCGAATTGCTGACCCCGCTGCTGACCGAGGGTGGCGGCCAGGGCTTTTGCGTCAACCTGTCGGTCGACACCGGCTCGACCGACATCATGGAGCTCTGCAACGAGCTCGGCGCGCTCTATATCGACACCGTCAACGAGCCCTGGCTCGGCTTCTATTTCGACGCGTCCAAGGGCCCCGAGGCGCGCTCCAACTACGCGCTGCGCGAGGTGACGCTGGCGGCCAAGCGGGCGCGCCCCGCCGGCTCGACCACGGCGGTCTCCTGCTGCGGCGCCAATCCCGGCATGGTCTCCTTCTTCGTCAAGCAGGCGCTGCTCAACGTCGCCGCCGACCTGAAGCTCAATGCGCCGAAGCCGAGGACCAAGGCCGAATGGGCCGACCTGATGCGGCAGGCCGGCATCAAGGGCATTCACATCGCCGAGCGCGACACCCAGCGCGCCAAGAAGCCGAAAGAGCCCGACGTCTTCGTCAACACCTGGTCGGTGGAAGGTTTCCTGTCGGAGGGCATGCAGCCGTCCGAGCTCGGCTGGGGCACTCATGAGAAGTGGATGCCCGAGAATGCGCATACCCACGAGGCCGGCTGTGGCGCCGCCATCTATCTGATGCAGCCCGGTGCCAACACGCGCGTGCGCACCTGGTGCCCGACGCGCGGCGCGCAATACGGCTTCCTCGTCACCCACAACGAGTCGATCTCGATCGCCGATTACTTCACGGTGCGGGATGCCTCGGGCAAGGCGATCTACCGGCCGACCTGCCACTACGCCTATCATCCGGCCGACGACGCCGTGCTCTCGCTGCATGAGCTGTTCGGCCGCGCCGGCAAGATGCAGGAGAAGCACCACATCCTCGAAGAGGACGAAATCGTCGACGGCATCGACGAACTCGGCGTGCTCCTGTTCGGCCACGACAAGAACGCGTACTGGTACGGCTCCCAGCTCTCGATCGAAGAGACCCGGGAGCTCGCCCCCTACCAGAACGCCACCGCGCTGCAGGTGACCTCCGCCGTGCTCGGCGGCATGGTGTGGGCGCTGGAAAATCCGAACGAAGGCATCGTCGAAGCCGACGAGATGGACTTCGATCGCCTCCTGGAAATCCAGCTGCCATATCTCGGCCCGGTGAAGGGTTTCTACACCGACTGGACGCCGCTGACGGATCGGCCGGGCCTGTTCCCGGAAGATATCGACAGCAGCGATCCCTGGCAGTTCAAGAACATTCTGGTGCGCTGAGGGGGCTCGCCGACACAAACAGCGAAAACAACCCCATGCACAGTAGACAGCGCAATGGCAGGCCATTGCGCGCATGGGGCTGAAAGGCGAGTGCTGTCTACTGCTTGTCCTTGATCGGCGGCGCGATCTTCTCGGCCGGGGCCGGTGGCAGCGCGGGCTTGGCCGCTCCCGCCGCGCCTTGCGTCTGCGGCTCGGGGCGCGCCGGCTCGGGCGCCGGCGTGGTCGGCCGGTCGCCACCGGGTTTTGCCTCTGCGGGCGTCTTGGTCTGGTCGTCGGAAGGCGTGCCCTGCAGCGGCTGGGTGGCCTGCGCCAGCTCCAGCCGGCTCTGCGCCCGGATCTGGGCCAGCGACATCACGGACACCACGACACCCGCCGCGAACAGCGCGCCGGCAATGGTCAGGTCGAGCTTCAGGTTTCGCTTGTTGTTCTGGCCGGTCATGTCGATCACCGCCTTTGTCCGCGGAATCAACGAAGCTGGAGCCGGCGGGTTCCCCGCCTGGAGAGGCGGGAACCGGGCTCAATCCGTGGTGCTGACTTCCCAGGTGGCGTGGCGGACGCCGGGCAGGTGCTGGAGGTCGGTCGCCACCGCGTTCAGCTCGTTCGGATCGACCGCGGTTGCGACCAGCTCGGCGACGATCTCGATGAGATCGTCGCCGGTCTCGACAACCTCGACGTCGGCAACGGGATATTTGGCGTCCTCGAGCTTGTCGACGAGCCGGTCGCGCATGTCGGGCAGGGCATCCATCGCAACCGCGAGCTTGAAGTAATAGGTCGCCTCGAGCGCCTTCGCGTTCAGCGGAATGCGGTTGATGGCATTGACCAGCGGACGCAGCATCGTGTTGCCGGCGATGACGAAGACGGTGAGCGCCGCGGCCTGCGCAACCATGTCGGCGCCGGCGCAGGACCCGACCGCGGCCGAGGACCACAGCGTCGCCGCGGTGTTGAGGCCGCGCACGTCCATGCCCTGCTTCATGATGACGCCGGCGCCGAGGAAGCCGATGCCGGAGACGACGTAAGAGATGACTCGCACCGCGCCCTCGGCACCGTCCAGATGCATGGCGAGATCGACGAAGGCCGCAGCGCCGACAGCGACCAGCACATTGGTGCGCAGGCCAGCGGTGCGCTGGCGATATTGCCGCTCCGCCCCGATCAGCGTGCCGAGCACGAAGGCGGTGAACAGGCTGACGAGCGTGTCGGCGAAATCAGCGAGCTGGAAGGTCGTGAGAAAGCGCATGATTGTAGGCTGCCGTAGGGTGGGCAAAGCGAAGCGTGCCCACGGCCTCCCTCAAACCAAAAAAGATCGTGGGCGCGGCGCAAGAGCGCCTTTTCCCACCCTACGGCTTTAACCGTGACAGATTAAAGCGCCAGCAACCCGCCGTCCCCATTTTCGTCGGCGAACGCCAGCAACGTGCCCTTGGCGTTCCAGGCGAGCGCGGCCACCGGCGGCGTGCCGTTGCGGCGGACCAGGATCTCGGCGCCGTCTTCCATCCGCACCATGAGTATGGTGCCGTCGCTGTAGCCGGCCGCCAGGATGTCGTTCCTGGGATGGCAGGCCACCACCGCGACGCGCGCTTGCAATGGCGCGAGCATCGCGGGCTCCTTGCCCATCGGGCCGTCCTTGCTGGCGAATGGCCAGATGATGACGGTATCGGCGCCCGAGGTCGCGAGACCCTTGCCGCCGGCGCTCCAGGACATCGAGCGGACGCGGCCGGGATAGCCGGTCATGCGCATGTGCCTGTTGTCGGCGAGCCGCCAGCCATGCAGCGCCGCCTCATGCATCGAGGTGACGAGGAACTTGTTGTCGGGGCTGAAGGTGACGCCGAGATGCGAGCCGGCCCAGGGCAGGAATTCGGCCGAACCTTCCATGTTCGGGAACCACAGCGTGGCGCCATTGTAGTGGGCGATCGCGAGCCGCAGGCCCTTCGGGGCGAACGCAAGCCCACCGACGGTCGAGGGCACGTCGAGCGATTTTTCCTCGGCCTTGCCGCTTCTAACGGTCGCCGTCTTGCCGGCCGACCAGGCAAAGGCACCATCAGGATGCAGCGCCACCGCATCGATCCAGCGCCGCTTCGGATCGGTGGCGAGCAGCGTCACCTCGCCCTTGGCGTCGAGCGCGACGACCTTGCCGTCGTCGCCGCCCATGACGAGGCGCTTGCCGTCGGAGGCGGCCGAGAGAATACCGCCGCTGTGCACGGCGACGGTGGTGATCTCACCCTTGTCGTCGACGAACGCGACGTTCTCCTCGCCGCCGACGAAGGCGGCGCGATCCCTGAGAAAATGCACCGAGGTCACGCCCATGCCGAGGGTCACAGGCTTGACGCGGTCGGTGACGGAGACGATCGAGGCGGAATCGGGGGCCGGCGTAAACTCTTTCATCACGAAACGATGCAGCTCTCGAAGCCTTCGCGAATGGCCTTCTCCGGCAATTCGCGGCCGATGAAGACGAGGCGGCTCTCGCGCTTCTCGCCGTCCTTCCACTTCCGCTGGTGGTCGCCCTCCAGCATCATGTGGACGCCCTGGAAGACGTAGCGGTCGTCGTCATCGTGGAAGGCGAGGATGCCCTTGGAGCGCAGGATCTTGCCGCCCTCGACCTGAACCAGGTTCTGCAGCCAGGGCATGAACACGTTCGGATCGAGCGGCTTGTCGGTCTTGAGCGACAGCGACTGCATGTCCTCGTCGTGATAGTGCTTGAGGCCGTGGCCGTGATCATGGTGGTGATGGTTGTGGCCGTGATGATGGTGATGATCATGGTCGTGGTCATGATCATCGGCCTCGAGGAAATCAGGCTCGATGTCGAGGATGCGGTCGAGGTCGAACGCGCCGCGATCGAGCACGTCCGCCAGCGCGACCGAGCAGCGCTCGGTACGGTGGAGCTTCGCATAGGGGTTGATGCCGCGGATGCGGGCCTCGACTTCGGCGAGCTCGCCCTTGGTGACGAGATCGGTCTTGTTCAGCACAATGACGTCGGCGAAGGCGATCTGGTTCTTGGCCTCGGGCGCGTCCTTGAGCCGATCGGACAGCCATTTGGCGTCGGCGACCGTGACGACCGCGTCGAGGCGCGCGTTCTTCTGCACGTCCTCGTCGACGAAGAAGGTCTGGGCGACCGGCGCCGGATCGGCAAGGCCCGTGGTCTCGACGATGATGGCGTCGAACTTGCCCTTGCGCTTCATCAACCCATCCATGATGCGGACGAGGTCGCCGCGCACGGTGCAGCAGATGCAGCCATTATTCATCTCGAACACTTCCTCATCGGCGCCGATGATAAGGTCGTTGTCGATGCCGATCTCGCCGAATTCGTTGACGATGACGGCGTATTTCTTGCCGTGGTTTTCCGACAGGATGCGGTTCAAAAGCGTGGTCTTGCCGGCGCCGAGATAGCCGGTCAGCACGGTCACGGGAATTTTGGAGGCGGTCGCTTCAGACATAAGAACTCCGGACTTAGGCTTGTCGCGCGACGCGAGGCGGGGTGGCCCCTGCCCTAGTGGTCAAGCGCGCTGGTCAGGGCCTTTATATTGTGCCTGACCATGTCAATGTAAGTGGGTGCAGGGCCCTTTTCGCCGGTCAAACCGTCGGAAACCAGGGTCCCACCGACCTTGGCGCCGGTCTCGGCCGCGATCCGGCGGATCAGGCGGTCATCGCTGATATTTTCCAGGAAAACGGCCGGGATTTTTTGGGCCTTGATCTGCCCGATAATGGTGGCGATATCCCGTGCGCTGGGCTCGGTTTCGGTGGAGACGCCCAGGGGCGCGATGAACTGCACGCCGTATTCGGCGGCGAAATAGCCGAAGGCATCGTGGGTCGAGATCACCTTGCGCCGTTCCGGCGGGATTTTTGCGACGGCCTCGCGGACCTCGCGGTCGAGCGCTTCGAGCTTTTCCAGATAGGCTTTTGCCTGGGCACGGAAGAGATCCGCATCGTCAGGGTCGGCGGCAGCCAGCGTGGCTGTGATGTTGGCGACGTAAATCCTGGCATTGGGGACGGACTGCCAGGCATGCGGATCGGCGGCCGAGCCGAGCTTCAATGGCGCGATGCCAGCGCTCGCGGTGACCACCTGCGCCTTGGCCCCTGAGGACTGCACAAGACGCGGCAGCCAGCCCTCCAGCCCAAGGCCATTGACGATGACGAGCCTGGCCTCGGCGATGCGCTTCGCATCGCCGGGCGCCGGCGTGTAGACATGCACGTCGCTATCAGGACCCACCAGCGTCGTCAGGTTGATCTTGTCTCCCCCGATCGTGCGGACGAAATCCGCCAGGATCGAGAAGCTCGCGACGACGTTGAGCCGTTCAGCCGCCTGCAGTGGCGAGGCCATCAGCAGCGATGCCAGAAGCAACAGGACGCGCATCGTCACGCCTCCAGATGCCGGCCGGGAAACATCTGCCTGACGACGCCGCCGACGCGGCCGAACAGGACCGAGGCGATGTAGATCGCCGTGGCCACCAGGATGATCGCCGGGCCCGAGGGCACGCGGGTCTGGAACGACAGCACGAGGCCGGCATAGCCGGAAACCGCGGCAGCAACGACCGCGATACAGATCATCACGGTGAGATCGCGCGACCAGAAACGCGCGATTCCGGCCGGCAGGATCATCAGGCCCACCGCCAGCAGCGTGCCGAGCGCCTGAAAGCCGTTGACGAGGTTGACGACGACGAGCGCGAGGAAAGCGAGATGCGCAGGGCCGCCAGCCCGGCTGACGGTGCGCAAAAATAATGGATCGACGCTCTCGATCACCAGCGGGCGATAGATCACCGCGAGCACCAGCAGCGTCACCGTGGCGTTGAAGGCGACCACCAGCAGCGTCTGGTCGTCCATCGCGAGGATGTTGCCGAACAAGACATGGAGCAGGTCGATATTGGTGCCCTTGATCGAGACGATGGTGACGCCGAGCGCCAGCGAGGCCAGATAGAAGGTCGCAAGCGATGCATCCTCCTTCAGCCCGGTCGAGCGGGCCACCACGCCGGCGAGGATCGCGACTGCAAAACCTGCGATCAGGCCGCCGGCCGTCATCGCGAACAGATTGAGGCCGGAGAGCAGGAAGCCGATTGCGGCGCCGGGCAGGATCGCATGCGCCATGGCATCGCCGACGAGGCTCATCCGCCGCAGCATCAGGAACACGCCGATCGGCGCGCCTGCCAGCGACAGCGCGATCACGGCGGCAAGCGCGCGCCGCATGAACTCGAATTCGGCGAACGGACCGATCAGCGCGTCATAGATCATCTGGAATCACGCCGCCCGCGAGCTGATATCGTCAGCCGCACAGGCCGCGGCGGTATCGTCGAAGGCCTCGCACATCCGCATCGCGACCATCAGGTTCTCCGGCGTCAGCACCTCCGCGGTCGGTCCCCAGGCCACGGGGCCGCGCGCCAGCACCAGGGTCTCGCTGAAATGGGTGCGCACCATCTCCATATCGTGGAGTGCGGCGATCACGGTGCGGCCTTCGTGATGCCAATGCTTCACCAGCGCGAGCAGGTCGGTAGTGGTTTTGCTGTCGATGGCGTTGAAGGGCTCGTCGAGCACGATCAGGCGCGCATCCTGGAGCAGCACGCGCGCGAACAGCACGCGCTGCATCTGCCCGCCCGAGAGCGTGCCGATGGGCCGGTTCTCGAAGCCGTTGAGGCCCACCGACGCGATGGCGCGAAGGATCTTTTCGCGCGCAACCCTGCCGATGCCGCCGAACAGGCCGGCCGCGCGCCACAGCCCGGTGCTGACGAAATCGAACACCGAGATCGGGAAGCTGCGGTCGATGTCCGCGCTCTGCGGCAGATAGGCGATGTCGCGGGCGTCCAGCCCACCGAGATGGATGCTGCCGTCGAGCGGCCTCAGGATGCCGACGATGCCGCGCAGCAGCGTCGATTTGCCGGCGCCGTTGGGGCCGATCACGGCGACCAGTGCGCCCGATGCGACCTCGCCGCTCAGATGGTGGACGGCCGGATGGCGGTCATAGCCGAGCGTGACGTTGCGGAAGGTAAGCTGGGCCATGGTCACCTCATCGCCAGGAAGACGATGCCCCAGAGCGCGGCGCAGACGACGACGGCGGCCGCAAGGCGCCCGGCCATGGTCATGCGCAGGATCGACCAGCGCGCATCCTGGGCCGGATGCGGCGAGGCGGCGTCGTGCACATGGGCGTGGGTGTGGTCGTGCCCGTGGTCATGCGAATGGCCGTGGGAGTGGCCAGAATGACCATGGGCGTGGCCGTGATGGTGGGAGTGGGACGCGGCGGGGACCATCTGAAGATGTTATATTATAACATTACAAATGTCCACGGCCGGCTTGGGGCTTGCCGATCAACATGGCGAGGCGCCATGAGCGGCAACCGCACATCAAAAAGGCGGCCGCGCGAGCGACCGCCTTTTTGGTCATTCCGGGGCGCGCGAAGCGCGAGCCCGGAATCTCGAGATTCCGGGTTCGATGCTTCGCATCGCCCCGGAATGACGAGGTGAGATCTCAGGCCTTCTCGAACAGGGACTCGACGTATTCCCAGTTCACGAGGTTCTCGACGAACGCCTTGAGATAGTCCGGACGGCGGTTGCGATAGTCGATGTAGTAGGAGTGCTCCCAGACGTCGCAGCCGAGGATCGGGGTGGCGCCGTGCACCAGCGGGTTTTCGCCGTTCGGAGTCTTGGAGATCTCGAGCTTGCCGTTCTTGACCTGGAGCCAGCACCAGCCCGAGCCGAACTGGCCGACGCCGGCCGCCTGGAAATCGGTCTTGAACTTCTCGAAGCCGCCGAGATCCTCGTTGATCTTCTTCTCGAGCTTGCCCGGCAGCTTGGTGCCGCCGCCATTGGGCTTCATCCAGCTCCAGAAGTGGATGTGGTTGTAGTGCTGGCCGGCATTGTTGAACACCGCAGGGTTCTTGCCGAATGAGCCCTTGACGATCTCCTCAAGGGACTTGCCTTCCCATTCGGTGCCCTTGAGCGCGTTGTTGCCGTTGGTGACGTAAGCCTGATGATGCTTGTCGTGGTGGAATTCCAGCGTCTCCTTCGACATGAACTGGCCGAGGGCGTCATAGGCGTAAGGGAGTGGGGGCAGCGTGAATGTCATGGGTTCTTGTCCGCAACTGGTGGGGAACGTGTTCTAACGGTCACCCCTTATAGAAGGTTCCGCCGCCGTTAAATACCGCCAATTTGCGAAATTGGGTGATGCGACGGCTTGGCCGGATTGCATAAAATCGACGCAAGCGACCGCAGCAGCGTGACAAGCCGTAAAATATCATTGCCTTTGAGACGCTTATGGGAGAACGAACCAACCACGACGCGAAGCTGCGCGAGAGAAGGCGATGAGCATCGAGATCGACATCCTCAACGGCGATGCCTCGTGGAAGACTGCCGAGCCGCTGCATCAGGCAGTCTGGGGCCCGCAACAGATCGCAGACAAGCCTTGGAGGCACGTCAAATGGGCCAATGCCGATTTACGCGTGCTGATCGAGACGCCCGAGGACGGGCTCGTCTGCCATGTCGGCATCTATTTCCGCACCGTCACCTGGAATGGACAGAAGGTGCATGTCGGCGGTATCGGCGGCGTCTGCACGCGTGAGGATCGCCGTAACAGGGGTTATGCGACCATGGCGATCGAGGCGGCGGTGCATACGATGCGCGCCAACGAGGCCGTGAAGTTCGCGATCCTGTTCTGCGAGCCGCACAATGCCGCGTTCTACCAGGCCCGCAGCTGGCTGCCCTTCAAGGGCGAGGTCTATTGCGAGCAGCCGGAGGGACGAATCCGCTTCGATGTCATGGCGCCCTATGTCTTCAACGTCGTCCGCGCGCCGACGCTCGGCACCATCGACCTGTGCGGCCTGCCCTGGTGACAGATTCGCCGGGGCAAATGCGCGCGGGAATTTGATTCCATCAGGCGTTGCACGATTCGAATTTGCTGCTATGGAGACGCCTCCATTCCGAGGTCCCTCCCCCCATGTCCTGCCGATTTGCCGTTCTCACCGTCCTTCTGGCTGCCCTGTCGGGCGCGACAACCGCAATGGCGCAGAGCGCCGAGGCGAGCGGGACCTGGCTCACCCAGGCGGGCGATGCCCGCGTCAAGGTCAGCAAATGCGGCAGCGGCATCTGTGGCCACATCGTCTGGCTGCGGGAGCCCATGGACACCGCGACCGGCCAGCCCGCGACCGACAGCAAAAATCCCAATCCCGCGCTCGCCAAGCGTTCGATGATCGGACTGCCGCTGTTTTCCGGCATGCAGCCCGCAGGACCGAACAAATGGTCGGGCCAGATCTACAATGCCGACGACGGCAATACCTATGCCAGCAGCGTCACCGTGACGGGAGCAGAGACCTTGCGGGTCGAAGGCTGCGTCGGCGCGCTCTGCGGCGGCGAGACCTGGAGCCGCGTGGCGCGCTGAAGCGCGATGAGATTGGGATGAATCAAGCCGCTGCGGACTCGGTGCACCTCTCCCGCTTGCGGAAGAGGTCGGCGCAACGCGCCGGGTGAGGGTTCTCTCCCCTGGGGGAGTGTCCCGTTGCGGAGAAGCCCTCTCCCCAACCCTCCCCCGCAAGCGGGGGGAGGGAGCGCACCTCCCACGTCGCGGCAAATGAACCCTAATCTCATTATGCTCTAGCGCGCAGCCGCCACCATCGCCTTTAGCGCCGTCGCCGCCGAGGCGTAGCCGCCGCGCGCGCCATCGATGAAGTGGACGTGATCGCTGCGCAGCGCCGAGGGCGTGAAGCAGGTCATCATCGCCGCATCCTGCGGATAGAGGCCATAGCGAACGACGCCGTCGCGCGCAGCGGCCGCGAGGCGATCGCTCAAGGCGCGCTCGAGCTCCGGTGTGCAGTCGAGGATCATGCGCAGGCCGTCGTCATATTTGCGGAAGTCGGAATTCTCGACCACCTGGCGCTTGTAGACCTTGGGCAGGAAGCTGCCGGCCTTGATATCGAAGCGCATCAGGACATAGGCGAAAAACGTAAAGGCGAGCAGGCTGGCGCGGCGCTTAAACAAGGAGCCGCCACGCATCGCCCGTGCCTCGTAGTCCAGCCCCTGCGGCGGCCATTTCAGCGGCGGCCCCTGCGGCGGCACGGGACGGCCCGCGTCCGGACTGCGCTCGACCAGATGGATGATGTCCTCGATCACCTTGCGGAACGCAAGCGGATCGGCCCCGGCAGCCGGCATCACCAGCACCGACAGGATCAACCCGCGCGAGGCCGGCATCTCCT
The DNA here is from genome assembly GCF_019455395.1 of Bradyrhizobium sp. BR 10261. NCBI lineage: Bacteria > Pseudomonadati > Pseudomonadota > Alphaproteobacteria > Hyphomicrobiales > Nitrobacteraceae > Bradyrhizobium > Bradyrhizobium sp. BR 10261. The sequence goes on along the minus strand of NZ_JACOFQ010000007.1, from coordinate 76,283 downwards.
CGAAGCGGCAGGACAGGCCGGTGAGATCTGGCTGCGTGCCTGACGGCGCCTCGGTCACCGCGAACTCGCCGCGCTTCATCGCCGCATCGGCAAAGGCGAGCCCGCCGCCGGAGAACATCGCATAGGACAAATTGGCCGACGGACCGAAGCGCGCAACGCGTACATCAAGGCCCCGGGCTCTTATTGCGCTCACCGGCACCAGCGCGACGCGCATCTTCAGATCAAGGTCTTCCCGCACCCATGTCGCGGTCGCGGCCAGCGCTTCGCGCGCCAGCCCGAGATCATCAGGCGCAACCGCAAAGCTCGCGCCGTCGCCGCCGAACACGAAGGGGAATTCGCGTCCCTCCAGCGCGTTCGTCACCGCCGCGATCACGGCAGCGCCCGCCATATTGACGGCCTTGTAGCGCTGCGCCGCGATCGCCTTGGTGGAATCAACGATGTCGGCGACGCCGATGCTCCAATCCTCCGGCAGCGGCGAATAGAGTTTCGGGTCCATCAGGCTGGTGAAGCCACGGAAGACAGGAATGCTGCCGTAGAAGGATGCGGCGCTCATTGCAGAAGCCAGTCTGGTTTCAGGTCAGACAAGATACGTGGCGGAATCGATCGGGGTTCACCCCTCGGCGTCCCATTCGAGGTCTCGATCTTTGGCTGAAATGGCGCCGGACGACAAGGTCGCGCCGCGCCGCAATGCCGCATCTCGTCATTGATCGGCATCAAACAGCCGGCCGGGGATCACGCTTACGGTTGGATTGTTTATGGGTCACACGGGACATCAGGGGTGTCTGACTTCGACAACGAGGATTCCGCCCATCCGGTACGTCGACGTACCGGCCTGGACATCATCAGCGCCGTCAAGATGCCGGAGGCGCTGACCGCGGCCGTGGACGCCTGGGCCGAGACGCAGCAATTGTCGCGCGCCGACGCAATCTGCAAACTGGTCGAGCTGGGTCTCAAGATCGCTCCGGCAGCGCCGACGTCACCACACATCGCGGTCGGATCCGACGCCGCCAGGATCGAAGAGTTCGCCGTGCACGAGATCGAGGGACTGCTCGATCCCGCGCTGCCCGCAGACGAACGCGAACGCCGCATTCGCCGTCTGACAGAGGGGCCGCCGGAATTCTCGCACGCACGGATTGATCTTCCGAAACCGCAGACGTAGGCGCGGGCGCGCGCTAATGCAGTTTTTCGCTCTCGCGCTTGCGCAAGGCGCCGAGGGCAGGATCATGACAGCCGATCAGCCGCACGAATTGCTGCGGATACATTTCGTGGCCGTGGCTGCCGGAATTCTGATGCGACATCGGCGGGCAGCGCACATCGTCCGGTTTCGCAGACGATGGCTCCGCGCCCCGCCCCTTGATCGCAGTGTTGACGCTTGACGTTGCCATGGACTGCTCCCTTTTCTTTAGGGCAGTTCGATTGACGTAACCCAATCGATGAGGCGGCATCTTACGACCAAATCCGGCTCGTTGTCATTGCGCCGGATCAACGTCATTTTGTCGGGTTGGATTCCGTCTCAGGCCGTGTTCCCGGCGTCGATCGTGAACACGGCGCCTGTCACGTTGCGACCGCCCTCGCCGAGCAAATATTCAACCATGCGCGCGACGTCGTCGGTTTCGGGCAGGCGGCGCAGCGCGCTACGGCCGGCGATGCGCTTGCGACCCTCGTCGGAGAGATTGTGCGTGAGCTCGGTATCGATGAAGCCGGGGGCAACCGCGTTGACCGTGATGCCGAGCTTGCCGACCTCTCGCGCCAGCGAGCGGGTGAAGCCGGTCGCCGCCGCCTTGGTCGCACCATAGACCGAAAGGCCGTTATATCCTGTCGTCGCGATGATCGAGGAGATATTGACGATGCGGCCTGCGCCATCGGCCATCATCTGGCGCGCGACATATTTGGTGAGGATGATCGGCGACAGCACGTTGAGCTGCACCAGCGCTTCGATCGCCGAATTGTGCATGGTGGCGAGCAGGCCTTCGGTGCCGAGGCCGGCATTGTTGACGAGCCCGTAAATCGGGCCGAATTCGTCGCGCACGAGCTTTGCGAACGCGGGGATCGCATCGATCACCGAGAGATCGCAGGCACGGAAATGCAGACGCCCCTGGGAGGCAGCGATCGCCGACCTGAGTTCGTCGCTCTCGCGCCGCGCAGCCGCGATCACGTTGTAGCCGGCGGCGGCGAGGCGCCTGCCGATCGCAAGACCAATGCCGCGGCTGCCGCCGGTGACGAGGACATTATGCATCGGTGCGCGCCAATTTGCCGGCCGGGGTGACGTCGAGCGCCTCGACAAAGCGGATCACTGCCGGCACCTTGTGCGCGGCGAGCTGGGCGCGGCACTGATCCAGAATCTGGTCGCGGATCTCCTTCGCGCGTGCAGGATCGGTGCCCTCGGTGAGGATCACGTCGGCGACGACGATGCCGCCGGTAATCGGGCTGCGGCGCGACTTGGCCCGCGACATCCTGACATCGGGATGCCGGTTGATCGCCGCCTCGATCTCCTCGGGGTGGACCTTCAGCCCGCCGATATTGATGATGCCGCCGCGGCGGCCGACGAAATAATAGCGGTCGCCGCGCAGCTCGACGATGTCGCCGCTGTCGACGAATCCGTCCGCGTCGGTGAGCGCGGCGGCGTTGCGACCGATATAGGCGTGCGCGGTGCGCGTCGAGCGAATGCGCAGCGAGCCATCGACGACCTTCATCTCGACGCCGTTGCGATTGCCGAGATAGTCGGCCGGGAAACCTTCGAGCCCGTCATTGACGGCGAAGCCGACGCCGGCCTCGGTCGAGGCATAGGCATGGCCGACGGAAGAGTTCGGGAAAGCTGCCTTCAGACCATCGAGCACGGCCTGGTCGGCGATCTCACCGGAGAGCCGAACGTAGCCGGGTGCAAACTCTGCGGCCGAGCCGCTCATCAGGAGCTTGCGCCAATGCGATGGCGTGCCGGAGATGTGGGAGACCCCGCGCGCGTTCAGCCGGGCAACGTGATCGGCGAGCGCTTCATGCGGGTCCGACAGCACCATCGAGCCGCCGGAGAGGATGGCGCGGAGGAAGATCTGCAAGCCCCCATAGCGGCGGATGTCGTAGAACGTGGCCCAGACCGGCGCGGGTCCTTTGGCAGGGCCTTCGGCAACGATCGCGCCGGTGAGCGCTTCCAGCGTGTGACCGGCGATCTTCGGCACGCCCGATGTGCCCGAGGTCAGCATCAGCCATTCGGTTACGCGTTCGGTCTTCGCGGGCGTGGTGGCCTGAAGCGGCACTTGTGCGGTCACGACCAGCGACACGCCCGCGCCGGCCAAGCGATCGGGCTCGTCGGTGACGACGGCATCGATCCCGGCATCGGCGATCAATGCGTCAAGATGCGCCGGATTGAGGTCGGGCGGGCACAGCAGCATGCGACGGGCGATGCCGTCGAGCTCGATCATGGCAACGCCCGAGCGGAGCTGGTCCGACAGTTTCAACAGGACGGCGCGGCCGGACAGTTCGCGCAAGCGGCCGCCAAGGACCGTCTGCCACAGGATATCCGTCAGCGACACGCAATGATGCGCGTCCGACAGCGTGCGCCCGGTCAGCTCCGGACTCAGATAGTCGCGAAGAGCAAAGATCTCACGCGGGGACATTTTCGTAGGCCCGCACGAAATCACCCACGGTGGCGGGGAACGCGGCGTCCTCGGAAATGGTGAAGGGGTCGACGCCGGTCTCGTCCTCGAGACGGGCGACCAGGATCGCGAAGGCCAGCGAATCAAAGCCTGTCTCATGCAGGGACAGATCGTCGGTGAGCGCGGGAAGCGCGACGTTCTGTTCCTTGGCGATCTGTTTGATCGCCTCGATGACCTTGGACCTTACCGACATGGCTGGCTCGCCTCTTCCTGAGTTAATCGATCGTATGTCTTGCGGCGGCTCTTGATGACCGCCTCCCATGCCGGCCTGTTTACCCGACAGAAGTAAATGGGCTCTTGGACAATTCAGATAAAATTGGACCTATCTGCCGATTTTGCCGCGCCTACAGCCTGATCGTACCATCAAGGATTTGCGCATATGCAGCTGAATCGAGCGCAACGTAGGCGCTGGATTTCGGCTCGAGCATGAACAGCGGTTCGGCGATGCCGGCGGGGTCAAAGCTCTCGCGGGCGAGATCGCCCTTCTTCTGCTTGAAGGTCTCGGTTGCATCGAGCTCACGCGAGATACGGATGAAAACCGGGCGGGCATAGGCCGGCAGGCGCCGGGCGAGATGAGCCGGCAGGGCTTCGATGTCAAAACCCTCGTTAACCACGATCGCGCTCATGCCGGCGCGGCCATCAGTGCCGGGAATGCTGACGCCATAGGTCGTGGCATCGACCACGCCGGTGAAATCGCGCACGGCGTCATTGACCTCCGAGGTCGCAACATTCTCGCCCTTCCAGCGGAAGGTGTCGCCAATGCGATCGACGAAATGGAAGAAGCCCTTATCGTCGAGCCGCATCAGATCGCCGGTGCGGAACCAGGCATCGCCCTTGGTAAAGACGTCGCGCAAGATCTTCTTCTCGGTCTCCTCAGCATCGGTATAGCCCTCGAAGCGGCCGCCTCCCTGCTCGGCCTTGCCGATGCGGCCGATCGCCTCACCGGCGTCGCCGCGGGCGCAGGCGATGCAGAATCCCTCGTCATTGCGCAGTGGCGTGCCGCTGTCGGGGTCGAGCTTGACGAGACTTGCCGGAAAGCGATGCGCCAGCAGCGGCGGAATGCGGCCGATCGCGCCCGGTTGGCCCTCGACATTGAACAGCGAGAAATTGCCTTCGGTCGCCGCATAGAATTCGAGAATGCGGGGAATGGCGAAGCGCGACTGGAAATCCTCCCAGATGTCGCCGCGCAGGCCGTTGCCGCAGACGAGCCGCAATCGGTGACGGTTCTCGTATTCCGACGGCGGCGCCTTGAGCAGATAGCGGCAGAGCTCGCCGATATATTGAAACAGCGTGCAATCGTACCTGACGATGTCGGGCCAGAAATTCGACGCCGAAAACTTCTCCGCGATCACCACCGAGCCTCCGGCGGCCAGCATGCTGCACGGCGCGACGATGCCGCCGACCGAATGGAACAGCGGCAGGCAGTCATACAGCCGGTCCTGCGGCGTCGCTCCGGCAAGGCCAGCAAACCAAAAGCCCCAATTGAGGATGCGGCGATGGCTGATGCTGGCAGCCTTCGGCAGGCCCGTCGTGCCCGACGTATAGATCAGCAGCGCGCGGTCATCGATGGTGACGTCGTCGCGCTCGTCAGGCGACAGCGCCCCGTCATCGAGCGCGGCCAGGGCGACATCGATCGCGCGCTCGCTGCTGATATCGCCATGGGTCCAGATCTTCACCTCGGTCTTCAGATGCGGAATTGCGCTCCCCAGCGTCTGCGTCAACGTGTGCGCGACGATGAGATGCGAGGGCTTTGCCACATCGATGCAATGTGCGAGCGACTGACCGACAAGTTTGGTGTTCAGCAGCGCCACCACGCCGCCGACACGGCTGATGCCAAGCCAGGCCGCGACGTAGTCGATGCCATTCGGCATGATCAGGCCGATCGTGTCGCCCTTGACGACGCCAACCGAGCGCGCCCAGCGGGCATAGCGATTGATGCGTCTCGATAGGCTGTCATAGTCGAGCGTGGCATCGTCCATGACCAGTGCGATGCGGTCGGGCTGGCGCCGCGCCCAATCCTCGACGACGTCGGCGAACAGGCGGCCGGGCAGCGTCTCGATCCGCGCGGTCAGCTCGATCGCCTTCAGCCAGATCTTTGAGGCCGAAGGCGCGCGTGCGGCCTTGGCTTGCTCTAGGACGCCAGTGGTCATGCCGTTCATTCTTTCGGGCGGTATCAGCTTGTTCCCGGCAGCTTATCTCGCGCGGCCTGCCCAGGTGTTAAGAGACAAGGTAAAACCCGGTTAGCTCTCGATTAATCGCGATCATCCTTTACCAAGCCGGCGGGATCGGCGTGCGGCCGCGCGCGATTCTTGCGATAGCAAGTCCAGTCATTCGGATGCGCGGCGCGCGCGATGAGCTGGAGGCCACGATGATCACCAGGCGACGTTTCCTTCAGACCACGACCTGCGCTGCAGCTGGGCTCGCAGCGCCGCGCGCCTTTGCGATCGGCAACCCCTCCTATCCCTCCCGCAGCGTGAAATGGGTGGTGCCTTACGCACCGGGCGGGGCCACAGACGTGCTGTCACGGTTGATCTGCCAGCGGCTGTCCGACCGGCTCGGCCAGACATTCATCGTCGAGAACAAGCCCGGCGCCGGCAGCAATATCGGAACGCAGGCCGTGATCAGCTCCGCGCCGGATGGATACACGCTCTTGCTGACCTCGACCGCGAACGCGATCAACGCCTCATTCGATCCGGCCCTGCCTTATGACTTCGCCAAGGGCATCGCGCCGGTCGCCGGCGTCGCACGCATTCCGCTGCTGCTGGTCGTCAACAACGATCTCCCGGTCAGAAGCGTCGCCGACTTCATCGCCTATGCCAAGGCCAACCCCGGCAAGATGTCGATCGCCTCATCGGGCATCGGCACCTCGCTGCATCTCTCCGGCGAGCTGTTCAAGTCGATGGCCGGCGTGCAATTCACACATGTGCCGTATCGCGGCTCCGCGCCTGCTCTGACCGACGTGATGAGCGGCCAGATCCAGGGCATGTTTGACAACGTCACCTCGTCCTTCGAGCTGGTGCGCGCCGGCAAGCTGCGCGCGCTCGGCGTCTCTACGCGCGAGCGTTCGGACGTCCTGCCTGACGTGCCGCCGATCGCGGACACGCTGCCCTTCTATGAAACATCCTCGTTTTACGGAGTCGGTGCGCCCTATGAGACACCGCGCGAGATCGTCGACCTGCTCAATCGCGAGATCGATACGGCGCTCTCCGATGCCGAGATCAAGGCGCGCATTGCCGAACTCGGCGCGATCCCGCTGCATGGCAATGCCGGCGAGTTTGGCGGCATGCTCGCCGCCGAGTCCGAGCGATGGCGCAAGGTGGTGTCGCTGTCGGGGATCAAGAAGGAATAGCTTGGAGCGTCTCCGCGCAAGGGCGGATCGATCACGCGGACGACTGATCGATCCGATTCTAACCGTTCCGCCTGTAGTATCGGCGCGGGGGTGGCGCGGCGTTGGTATAATACGGATTGACATCGCAGGTCGCGGCAAGACCTGACGCGGTCGCTCGGCACTGCTCCAGCGATGTGAACGAGCAGTCGAACCAGTCAGAGCCGCCGCCGGTCGGGCCTCCCATGTAGACGTGCATACACACCGGATAGCGGGGGTCGTAGCGCTGGGCGCTGGCGGGGGTCGCAACGAACACCGTTGCAACCGCGGTGAGGGTCAGAAAGGGGAGACGCATCGGACATTTCCTCAAATGGGCGGCGTCGACGGATCTGACGCCGACGCCTCCTATGGCACAACACCAGGCCAGTGGCGACTGTTCCTGGGGACAATGGCGGCAAGGTGAGTGCAGCGCGCGCTAAGCACTCAGCCCCTGCAGCACCAGGCGGTTCAACCTCGCCGCAAACGCTGCCGGATCTTCCGGCAGCTCGCCATCCAGGATCTGCGCTTGTTCGAGCAGGAGCAGGCTGAGATCGTCGACCGTCGTCGAGCCGGCCTGGGCCCTGGTGATCGCCGTCACCATGGGGTGACGCAGATTGATCTCCAGGATCGGCTTGGTGCGCAGGCCGCGGTTCTGCTGCGCCAGGATACGCTCGAGCTCGCGGCTAGGCCCCTGGCTGTCGGCGACGAGGCAGGAGGCGGAGCTGGTGAGGCGGGTCGAGGCCTTGACGTCGCTGACACGCTCGCCGAGCGCCGCCTTGATCACCGCAATGGTGGCGGCCTCGTCCGCGGCATGCTCGTCCTTCTTCGCCTCGTCCTTGTCGTCGACGCGCGGGATCAGGTCGAGATTGAGATCGCCCTGGCTCAGCGACTTCAGCGGCTTGCCCTCGAACTCCGATGGCATCGAGGTCCAGAACGCATCGACCGGATCGGACAGCAGCAGCACCTCGATGCCGCGTGCGGTCGCAGCTTCCAGCCGCGGGCTGGACTTCAGCCGCTCGATGCTGTCGCCGACGAGATAATAGATCTCGGTCTGGTTCGGCTTGAAATCGGCGACGACGTCCTTCAGCGCGCGCTTCTCGCCTGACGTCGTGGTGAAGCGCGACAGCGCCAGCAGCTTCTCGCGGCGCTCGAAATCCTCATAGATTCCCTCTTTCAGCACTGCGCCGAAGGCGTCCCAGATCTTTGCGAAATTCTCCGCATCCTTCTCGGCGAGGCTTTCGAGCTCGTTGACGACACGGGTCGCCACCGCTTTGCGGATCTGGACCAACTGCGGATTGTTCTGCAGCATCTCGCGCGAAATGTTGAGCGGGAGGTCCTCGCTGTCGATGACGCCGCGGATGAAGCGGAGATAGCCGGGCAAAAGGTCCGCATCATCGGTGATGAAGACACGGCGAACATAGAGCTTGACCCGACCCTTGCGGTTCGGCTCGAACAGGTCGAACGGCTTGGTCGAGGGCGCAAACAACAGCACGGCGTAGGAGTAGCGCCCCTCCGCGCGGTAGTGCAGCGTCATCGCGGGATCGTCGAAGGCGGAGGCGATCTGCTGATAGGCCTTCTTGTAGTCTTCCGCCGTCAGCTCGGACTTCGGGCGCTGCCACAGCGCGCTCGCCGAATTGATCTGGCGCGGCTCACCCTCTTCCGGCACCAGCTCGATGGGGAAGAGGATGTTGTCGGAATAGGCACTGACGATGCGCTCGATCTCGTAGGTTTCGAGATATTTCTTGGCGTCGTCCTTGAGGTGCAGGACGATCTCGGTGCCACGTGCGACGCGCGCCGCTTCCTCGTCACTGGCGCGCGCGATCTCGAAGCCGGAGCCGCCTGACGACGTCCAGCTCCACACGTCGCTTTCGCCGGCGCGGCGGCTGATCACGACGATCTTCTCGGCGACCATGAAGGCCGAATAGAAGCCGACGCCGAACTGGCCGATCAGGCCAAGCCCGTCCTTGGCCTCCTTCAGCTTCGACACGAAGGCCTTTGTGCCGGAGCGGGCGATTGTGCCGAGATGGTCGATCAGCTCCTGCCGCTCCATGCCGATGCCGTTATCGGCAATGGTCAGCGTCGTGGCTGCCTTGTTCGGGGTGATACGGATCTTGAGCGCATCGCCCTCGCCCAGCAGGGCCGGATTTGCGATCGCCTCATAACGCAGCTTGTCGCAGGCATCCGAGGCGTTGGAGACCAGCTCGCGCAGGAAAATGTCGGTCTCCGAATAGACGGAATGCACCATCAGGTGCAGCAGCTCGGAAACCTCGGCCTGGAAAGGCTGCGTATGCGTGGCAGTATCGGACGTCGTCATGCGTTTACCCGGTCAATCCAAAATGGAGAAAGCCGGGATATAACGCGATGGGAGAGCGGATCAAGTGGATGCGCAAAGCCGCCCCCCGGCAGGAGGACGTTTTTTGCACGGGGGCCAAGTCGATCAGGTCGATCAGGTCACGCAGCGACCGGGCTGCAGCAGCTTGGCGACTTCGGTCAGGGAGCTGACCATCGGCTCGCAGGCGATCGTCGGCTTGCGACCCGGCGTCAGAAGCAACGACGCCGGCTTGGCGCTGCCGGTCTCGGTAGTCGCGGGGACCCGCAGCAGCACGGACGTATCGGCCAGGTCGTTCAACCGCATCGAGACCGTGCGAGTCGGAACTGCGGCTGGCTTCAGATCGGCGAGGCGGTCGGACTTGCTGGTGCGGTTGACGTTATGACTGGCGAGGTTGCGGCCCGACGTCTGGCCCGGCTGATCGGCGACCGCTTCCCAGCGGTCGGCCAGATCCTGGCCGGAAGCCAGTTGCACGGCGCCGACCTGGACGGCGCCAAGCGTCGCGGCGAGCGCGACGGCACCTAAAAATACCTTTTGAATCTGTGACATGATTATTGGTCCCTCGCCCCATGGCGATCGCGGGAACAACGCGAGGGAAGGACCGGAGTTTCCCAGAAGTTAAGATCACTTAACCGTGTGCCAAATTCACGCCAGAGCGCACAAAAGCCGCATAAAAATTTTGCCCCGGCTGGAACGACTCTCGTGCCCGGGAGTCGTCTCAACAGCCGGCTATTCCCCCCTGCCCCATAAGCCGGCGACGTAGGGCGCGACTGTGGTGATGCCAGTCGCGCCTTACTTTTGTCTGGGGCTCACTTTGCCTGCAGACTATTTGGCCTGCAGACTATTTGGCTTGCAGACTATTGGCCTTCCCCGCCAGCCAGTCCCGTCCCTCACCATAGAGCTTCTCGACCTCGGGACCGATCAGGCCCGGCATGTCGCGCTTGACCTTGTAGCCGATCAGCTCCTGCATGTAGGCGAGATGCCGATAGCCTTCGGGCAGTGCGGCGAGCGCCTGTTGGTCGAGGCGCAGGGTCGCGGCGGGGTCGACCGGGTCGATCCGGTCCTTCTCATAGATCGGCTGGCGGCGGACGATGCCCCACTGGCCCTTTCGCTTCTCCAGGAAATCGTAGAACCGCCCAGTGCAGACGACGTCGCAAAGCACGTCGTGTACCAGCGCCCGCTGCGAGATCGTCATCTTGGTTTGTGCAATGGCACGCACGCCCGAAAGGTCGATGCTGGTGCCGCCGAGGAAATGCAGGATACGGACGCCCCTGGCAAAGCCCTCCTGGCTGACCCGCATGAACTCCCGCGCCGGCCCCTGAAACCAGGTCGCGGACATCCAGCCCTCTTCGTGCCAGACGGTGGCAAAGCGCTCCCAGTCGCCAGCATCGCGCCAGACCGCCCAGTTCTCGACGAGGTCGCGGATGGCGAGGCGGTCGAGGAGTTGCTGGTCCATGGTACGTCTCTCCCGGCGGCTTGAGGCTGCGATGGGTGTCATCGGCCCGAAATATCAACGAGGCAATGAGGTTGCCGTCAAGCACGCGCTGACTGCCCGTTTGTTCGAATTGCCCACAACGATGCAAACGCAATGCGAGCAGTAAGCCTTGCAATCAACCGCACCGCGATTAGTATCGGCATTGATGCAGATGAAATTTCCCCTACTGGTCGCGCTCCTTGGATTGCTGGCGACTTTTCCCGCACATGCACAGACTGACGCGACCTCCGAGAGCGCCAAAGCCTGGCGCGCAAGCATCGCGACACATATCGCCAGTAACAAGTATTTTCCAGCCAGCGGACTGGGGCAGACCGGCAACGCCAAGGTCGCATTTACCATCGACCGGTCCGGCAAATTGATCTCGCGGGTGCTGGCTGAAAGCACCGGCTCGCAGGCGCTCGACGACGCTGCGCTCACGATCATCGCTCGCGCTGAACCTTTTCCGGCACCCCCTTCGGAATTGAGGGGCGAGTCGTTCTTGTTCACCGTGCCGATCAACTTTACCGGCCGCCAATTTCAGGTGTCGCCCATCGCGATCCTGCTGAGCGAGCCGGCCTCCACTCCTACGGAGTCTGGTTTGATGGCCGCCTGGCGCAAGACTGTTACCGAGCATGTCTGGCGTCACAGGGCGTTTCCCCCAGAGGCTATTGGCCAACGGGCCGGTGCCGGCGTCACATTCGTAGTTGACCGTTCTGGCAAACTGATCTCGAACGCTTTGGTTGAAAGCACTGGCTCCGCACCGCTGGACGCGGCAGCCCTCGCCATGGTCGAGCGATCCGTGCCGTTCCCGAAGCCACCCACCGAGGCAAAGGACGATCTGCAGAGAGTGACCGTCCTCATGGATTTCGACGGGACACGGCTCAACCTGGGGCCGTCGCAGGAGCAGGAAAAATTTCTCCAATCCTGGATCGAGGATCAGGCCAAGCTGAACGCGAAATCGCCTGGGCTGAGCGATTCCAAGATGAATTCCATGCTTCGCAGCATTTGCCGCGGCTGCTGACGCAGGGCACCGGCAAACAAACGGCGCGCCTTGTGACGCGCCGTCTTCTTGTTCGACAAAGGCTTCCTTACGCCGCCGGCGCCTTCGGCGCGCGGTTGCGCGAGTTGCGCTGGAAGAATAGCGCCTGGCTCGCCACCGCCGATACCATCGCGGGCTGGAACGGCTTTGAGATCAGGAACGCCGGCTCCGGCCGCTCGCCGGTGAGGAAGCGCTCGGGATAGGCGGTGATGAACACGACCGGCACCTCGAAGGTGCGCAGCAATTCGTTGACGGCATCGAGGCCCGACGAACCGTCGGCGAGCTGGATGTCGGCGAGGATGAGGCCCGGCCGTTTGTTCTTGGCCAGCGCCACCGCATCGGCATGGGTGCGCGCGACGCCGACGACATTGTGACCGAGATTCTTCACCAGGCTCTCGAGGTCCATGGCAATGAAGGTCTCGTCCTCGATGATCAGCACGTCGGTTGCGATCTCCGCCGCCATCTCGCGGCCGGCGGCATCAGCCAGCCGGCGCGTCTCGGCAACATCGGTGCCGAGAATGAAGGCGACTTCCTCTTCCGAAAAGCCCTCGAGCGAGAGCAGCAGGAAAGCCTGTCGCGGCAGCGGCGTGATATTGGACAGCCGGCGTTCTGGCGGCATCGGCAATGTCGCCACCTCGGAATCGTCATTGACCGAGACCGAATTCCAGATCTGGGTGAACAGCCGGAACAGGCCGGCCCGCGGGCCATGGCTCTCGTCGAGCACCGACGGATCTCCCAGCATGGCTTCCAACATGGCTGCGACGTAGGCGTCGCCTGAGGCCTGGCTGCCCGTCAGGGCGCGCGCATACCTGCGCAGCAACGGCAAGTGTTCAGCAACGAGCTGTGAACGGGACATCCCCACTCCATTCATCATCGGACCAACCTTGAGAGACCAGGCAATATGAGGGGAGGCCCGGGTTCCCCTGCTGGGGCTGATTACGCCTCAGCATAAGAAAAGTTCCCATTGGCTGGGAACTTTTTGTCGAACGTCGAATTGAACTCGTCCAGGGAACGGCTCCCGGTTGAGAAAACTTCTCTATTTTGCAGTCACTTAACTCGGGGAAACGTGGAACAGGTCATGAAAGATCTCAAGTCTCAAGCCAGCAAAAGCACGACCCCCGGCAAGGGAGGCCTCACTCCGGAGATTCAATCCCGGATCGGCCATCAACTGCGCGCGATGTATGATGACGTCGTGCGGCAGGGGGTTCCGGACCGGTTCGCGGAGCTCATCAAAAAGCTTGATGCGCCGGGAGGTGGGTCTCCAAACGAGAATGGGGCTGGGGGCTCCAACGACAACACTGGGAGGGACTAATGCCTCTCACAAACTCCCTGCGTGACGACATTCTGGCGGCCGTGCCGAGCCTGCGCGCATTCGCCATATCGCTCAGCGGCAATGCCGACCGCGCCGATGATCTGGTGCAGGAGACGCTGCTCCGCGCGCTCGCCAACATCGACTCGTTCCAGCCCGGCTCCAATCTGCCGGCGTGGTTGTTCACGATCCTGCGCAACCTGTTCCGCTCCGACTATCGCAAGCGGCGGCGCGAGGTCGAGGATGCCGAGGGCAACTATGCCAAGACGCTGAAGACGCAGCCCTCGCAGAACGCCCATCTCGAGTTCGAGGAGTTTCGCAGCGCGCTCGACAAGCTTCCGCAGGACCAGCGCGAAGCCTTGATCCTGGTCGGCGCCTCCGGCTTCTCCTATGAGGATGCGGCCTCGATCTGCGGCTGTGCCGTCGGCACCATCAAGAGCCGCGTCAACCGCGCGCGCTCGAAGCTCGCCGCGCTGCTCTATGTCGACGGTGCCGAGGATTTCGGGCCCGACGAGACCGTGCGCGCCGTGATCGGCGGCAGCGGCGGGTAGCCGCACGCGTCACCAGGCTCAAGGCGACAGCTCGCGAAGGCGGCCGTTTGCGCGGCCGCCTTGCATGTGTCTGGCTCACGTCTCGACGAAGGTCACGGTGTCGGCCACGCTCGCGCGCGAGGTGCGGTAGCTGTTGACCTTGTGCGCATGATCCGCATAACCGAACGAGATGCCGCAGACGACGCGACGATCGTCAGGCAGATTGAAGTGGCGGCGGATCAGGCCGGAATGGCGCGCCAGCGCGGCCTGCGGGATGGTCCCGAGCCCGAGCGCTTGCGCCGCGAGCATGAAATTCGAGACATAGGCACCGCAGTCGATGGCACCGTAGATGCCGAGCGGTTCATGGGTGTGAATGATGGCAACATGCGGGGCGCCGAAAAAGTTGTAATTCTCCAGCGCCTGTTTTGCATACGCCGTCTTGTCGCCGCGGGCGATCCCGAGCGTGTTGTAGAGCTGAAAGCCGCTCTCGCGGCGGCGCTCGAGATAGACGCCGACATATTCGCGCGGCGGGGTGAAATCATAGTCGTCGCCAAGGCCGCTTGAGGCCTCCTTGTAGATCGCTTGCCGGAAGCGCTCCTTGGCCTCGCCGCTGGCGATGACCACCTGCCAGGGCTGGCTGTTGCACCAGGACGCGGTGCGCTGCGCCGTGGTCAGCACATGCTCGATGGTGGCGCGGTCGACTTCCTTGGGCAGAAAGGCGCGGACGGAGTAGCGCTCGTTGAGGAGCTCTTCGAGCACGCCGATGCGGTCTTCGCTCGAGTAACGGGCGTTGGGTACTTTGGCATCCATCAATTTGCTCGCTCTCGTAGGGTGGGCAAAGGCGCATCGCGCCGTGCCCACCGACAGACTTTCCCCGGCACATCTGCATATGGTGGGCACGCTTCGCCTTGCCCACCCTACGATTCCATGGCCAGATCACCGCCCCTTGGTCGGGATCTTGTTATACGGCACGTCCTTGTCGACGCGGATATCGCCCGGCAACCCCAGCACGCGCTCGGCGATGATGTTGCGCAGGATCTCGTCGGTGCCGCCGGCGATGCGCATCGAGGGCGAGGACAGCAGCATCTGCTGGAATTGGCCGTGCACCGTCTCCTCGTCGCTGCCTGTGAGCACGCCGGCCGCGCCTTGCAGATCCATGGCGTAGGTCGCGATGTCCTGAAGCATCATGCCCGAAACAAGCTTGCCGATCGAATTCTCCGGTCCCGGCCGCTCGCCTTTCGACAGCGCCGAGATGGCGCGGTAGCTGGTGTATTTCAGCCCACTCGACTTCACGGCCCAGCTGGCGAGCTTCGAGCGCACCGCGGGATCGTCGATGGCAAGACCATCCTCCAGCATCAGGCTGCAGCAGAACTCGAACATCTCAGGCACGCCGGTCGCAAGCCGTGCACCGATCGACATGCGCTCGTTCATCAGCGTGGTCAGCGACACGCTCCAGCCTTCGCCGACCGCCCCTAACCGCTGGCTGTCTGATATCACTACATCAGTGAAATAGACCTCGTTGAACTCCTGCATGCCGTTGGCCTGCTTGATCGGCCGCACCTCGACGCCGGGGCTCTTCATGTCCAGGAAGAACATGGTGAGGCCCTTGTGCTTGGGCACGTTCGGATCGTTGCGTGCGATCAACAGGCCATAATCGGAATAATGCGCACCCGACGTCCAGATCTTCTGGCCGTTGACGACCCAGACGTCACCCTGCTTCTCCGCGCGAGTGCGCAAGCCGGCGACGTCGGAGCCGGCCGACGGTTCGGAGAACAACTGGCACCAGATCTCCTCGCCCGATGCGAGCTTCGGCAGGTACCGGCGCTTGGCATCCTCGCTGCCCCAGGCCATCACGGTCGGGCCGCACATGCCTTCGCCGATCTGGAACGGCTGCGTCAGCTTGCCATAGACGCCCTCTTCCTGCTGCCAGATCACGCGCTCGATCGGGCTCGCGCCACGGCCGCCATATTCCTTCGGCCAGTGCAGGCAGGCCCAGCCGCCCTCCGCCTTCTTCTTTTGCCAGGCCTTGCCGACCTCGACCATATCGTGTCTGGCGAGCCTGATGCGGCCGAGCGAGGATTTGGACAGCTCCTGTTCGAACTCCTTTGGCGCATTGGCGGCGATCCATTGGCGCGCCGTCTCGCGGAATGCGGCTTCCTGCGGGGTATCGTCGAAATTCATGGCGAACCTCTCTATCCTTGCGTGGTGCGTAGGGTGGGCAAAGCGAAGCGTGCCCACCACTTTCCCTCGATGGAATTCGTGGGCACGGCGCGTACCGCGCCTTTGCCCACCCTACGATTCTAACCTCTTCCCCTCGTCGGGATCTTGTTGAACGGCACGTCCTTGTCGACCCTGATGTCGCCGGGCAGGCCCAGCACCCGCTCGGCGATGATGTTGCGCATGATCTCGTCGGTGCCGCCTTCGACGCGCGTGCCCGGCGCGCGCAGCAACATCGCCTGGAAACGGCCGGCGAGCTCGGCATCCTCGCCGCTGACCACGCCGCTCGCGCCTTGCAGATCGAGCGCGTAGGTCGCGACGTCCTGGATCATCGAGCCCGCGACCAGCTTGCCGATGGAGTTTTCCGGCCCCGGTCGCTCACCCCGCGACAACGCGGAGATGGCGCGCATGCTGGTGTATTTCAGCCCGCTCGCCTTCACCGCCCAGTTCGCCAGCTTCGAGCGTACCGCGCGGTCCTCGATCGCCGGACCGTCGTCCAGCATCAGGCTGGAGCAATATTCGAACAATTCAGGGAAACCGGTCGAGACGGCCGCGCCGATCGCGCTGCGCTCGTTCATCAGCGTGGTCAGCGACACGTTCCAGCCGTCGCCGACCTCGCCGAGGCGCTGGTGATCGGGGATGCGGACGTTGGTGAAATAGACCTCGTTGAAGTCGGAGGCGCCGCTCGCCTGCTTGATCGGCCGCACCTCGACCCCCTCGCTCTTCATGTCCAGGAAGAACATGGTGAGGCCCTTGTGCTTGGGCACGGTGGGATCGGTGCGGGTGAGCAGAATGCCATAGTCGGAATAATGCGCGCCCGAGGTCCAGATCTTCTGGCCGTTGATGATCCAGTCGTCACCGTCCTTCTCGGCACGCGTGCGCAGGCCCGCGACATCTGAGCCGCCGGCCGGTTCCGAAAACAGCTGGCACCACACTTTCTCCCCGGAGGCGAGGGGCGGCAGATAGGTGCGCTTATGTTCCTCACGCGCGAACGCCATCATGGTCGGCCCACACATGCCATGCCCGATGATGAACATGCGCGACAGCTGGCCGAACGGCCCCTCTTCCTGCTGCCAGATCACGCGCTCGATCGGCGATGAGCCGCGGCCGCCATATTCCTTTGGCCAATGCAGGCAGGCCCAACCCGCGTCGGCCTTCTTCTTCTGCCAGGCCTTTGCGACCTCGAGAATGTCGGCGTTCTTGAGCACGGTGCGGCCGAGCGAGGATTTGCGCAGCTCCTCCTCGTATTGCTTCGGCGCGTTGGCGGCGATCCAGGCGCGGGCGGTGGCGCGAAATTCGGCCTCCTGCGGGGTGTCGTCGAAGTTCATGGCGCTTCTCTTGTCTTCGGGAGGGTGGGTTAGCCGAAGGCGTAACCCACCGCTTCTCTAGAGTGTCGTTCGGAGCTCGATGGTGGGTTACGCCTAGCGGATTGCGCTTCGCGCATCCGCGAGGCTAACCCACCCTACGCATTCGTCATCAAGCGGCGTTCTTCTTGCGCATGCGGTCGATCAGCTGGTCTTCCCAATAGGACAGGCTGCCGAGCCCGAGCGCCATCGCGTTGGCGCGGCGGTAGTACATGTGGCAATCAAACTCCCAGGTGAAACCCATGCCGCCGTGAACCTGGATGTTGTTCTTCGCGCAATGCTGGAACGCCTGCGTCGCGCTGATGCGCGCGGCGGCGGCCGCCTCCGGCAATTCAGCCGCGTTGGTCGAGAGCGCCCAGGCGCCGTAATAGCTGTTGGAGCGCGCCAGCGTCGCCGAGACATACATGTCCGCGAGCATATGCTTGATCGCCTGGAACGAGCCGATCTGGCGGCCGAAGGCGATGCGGTCGAGCGCGTAGTCGCGGCCCATCTCGAGCGCGCGGTCTGCGCCGCCGAC
This sequence comes from Bradyrhizobium sp. BR 10261, assembly GCF_019455395.1. Classification (NCBI taxonomy): domain Bacteria; kingdom Pseudomonadati; phylum Pseudomonadota; class Alphaproteobacteria; order Hyphomicrobiales; family Nitrobacteraceae; genus Bradyrhizobium; species Bradyrhizobium sp. BR 10261. The sequence continues at coordinate 58,490 of NZ_JACOFQ010000007.1, read as the reverse complement.
CTGCTCGAAAGCACACAGCACCGCGGCGCGATCGAGCATCCGGGTGAGAATGCTCCAGCCCTCACCGGCCGCGCCGAGCGGCTCGGCTTTTGCATCCTTGAAGGTGATCTCCGCCTGCCCGCGGGTCGGATCGAGATTGGTGAGGCTCTTCACCTCGGCGCCGCCGTCCCTAAGATCGATGAGGAACAGCGAGATGTCGCTCTCCCGCCCGCTCGATCCCGTGCGCGCGGCCACCACCGCGAAATCGGCGATCGCGCCGTCCGCAACCGGCTTCTTCACGCCATTGAGCACGCCGTTCGCAGCCGTCAGCTTGACGTTTTTGGGCGCGGGATTGCCCTTGCCCTCGAACAGCGCCAGCGTGCCGATCGCATCGCCCGACGCGATCGCGGGCAGCCACTTCTTCTTTTGCGCGTCGCTGCCGGCAATCAGCAGCGCTTCGGCGGCAAGATAGACGGTCGAGGAGAACGGCACCGGCGCATTGGCGCGGCCCATCTCCTCCGCGATCACGCAAAGCTCGAGATGGCCGGCGCCGGCGCCGCCGAATTCCTCGGGGATGGCGACGCCGAGAAAGCCCATCTCGGCGAGCCCCTTCCAGAGTTCCTTGTCGTACGGTGCCTTGCCATCGAGCACGACGCGCACGGCTTTGGGCGAGCATTTTTCGGCGAGGAATTTGCGCGCCTGGTCGCGGAGCTGCTTCTGGTCGTCGGAGAAATCGAAGTTCATGGCGGGCTTACCCTCGGTTATTCGTTGTCATTGAGACCGTCATTCCGGGGCGTGCCACCTGGCGCGAGCCCGGAATCCATTCTGCCGCGCGTATTGGGCCCGATGGATTCTCAGGTGCGCAATTGCGCACCATAGTTCGCGCTGCGCGCGCCCCGGAATGACGAATGGAGAGGAAACACTCATCGCAGCACGATCACATCTTCGTCGGGCTCGTCCGCATAAAGCCGCTCCACCAGCGCCGCGCGGCGCTCGAGGCCGGCGCGCTGGTTGATGTAGCCCTTGTCGGTAAGCTCGTTGCCGTCGATCGAAGGCGGCTCGGCCATCAGCATCGCGCGCGCAATGATGCGACTGCTGGCGCCTTCGCATTCCTTGTTATGGGCCTGCAGCCCGCGCTTGAAGCATGCAATCACCTCGGGGTGCTTGACCGCATCCTCGAAGCTGAGACCGGGATTGCCGACGAGCTGGCGGCAGGCATGCAGATTCGGCCAGGCAAGGAGCCCGATGAAGGCGCGATCCTGCCCCGCGACCAGCGCGTCATGCACGACAGGCGTCGTGGCAGCGATCGCGTCGGTGCGGAGCGAACCGACATGCACGAATGTGCCGGTTGTGAGCTTGAAGTCCTCGACAACGCGACCGGCAAAGATGATGCCCTTCACCGGATCGTTGTCGTCGACGAAGATGCCGGCATCGCCGATGCAGTAAAAGCCCTCTTCGTCGAACATCTTCTTCGTCAGATCGGGTTGGCCGAAATAGCCTGATGTGACGTTGACGCCACGCAGCCGCAGCTCGTATTTCGAGCCGCACGGCACCATCTTCAATTCGACGCCGGGGAACGGCAGGCCGATCAGTCCGACGCGTTCGGTGTCCCAATAGGTGCCGGTCGAGGTCGGCGAGGTCTCGGTCGAGCCCCAGCCGGTGTAGAACACGATGCGCTCGCCGGTGGTCTTCACCGCGAGCGCCTGCATGCGGTCGTACAGATCATCAGGCAGCCGCGCGCCGCCATAGGCCATGATCGACAGGTTCTTGAAGAACGAGCGGCACAGCGCGTCGTCCTTCTCCATCGCAGCGGCGAGTGCGGCGTAGCCGGCCGGCACGTTGGCGTAATAGGTCGGCGAGATCTCGCGCAGGTTCCTGATGGTCTCTTCCAGCTGACCCGGCACTGGCCGGCCGTCGTCGATATAGAGCGTGCCACCGTCGATCAGCACTGGATGGAAGGCGGCGTTGCCGCCCATCGTGTGATTCCACGGCATCCAGTCGAGCACGACCGGTAGCGGACCGCCAGGCGTGCGCGGCCGCACCTGCATCATCATCGCCGCATTGGCGCACATCATGCGTTGCGTGTTGATGACGGCCTTGGGCATGCCGGTCGAGCCCGACGTGAACAGCAGCTTGCCGATGGTGTCGGGCGTGATCTCGGCGATCGATACCTCAACGTCGCTCGTCACCGGCGTCGCGGCAAGTTCGGCAAAACTGACGCTCTTGACGCCCTCGCAGGGCCGCACGACGTGAACGACGGTGACGCCGGTTAGGTCGATCGCCCTGAGCGCCTTCTCGAAGGTCGGGCCGTCCTGCACCATCACGACGGCCGGCTTGATCAGGTCGAACAAATATTTCAGCTTGACGTGATCGTGGCTCATCAACGAGTAGGCCGGCGACACCGGCGCTGCGGGAACGCGCGCCTGCATCGCGGCTTGCGTCATCAGCGCATGCGCGATCGAATTGCCTGACAGGATCGCGACCGGGCGCCCATCGAGTTTGAGATTCAGCAGTGCCTGCGTCAGCGCATCGACGGTCCGCTTGGCTTCGCCATAAGAGACTTTTCGCCAGTCGCGGTTTGGGCCGCCGCGCTGCGCAAGCCAGATCCGCTCGGGCGCTTCTCTTGCCCATTTTGCCAGCGAGGCCGGAAGATGCTTCTCATAGGCCTGCAAAGGAATGCGCGACTTCAGCACCACCGTGCCGTCGGCGCGGCGCTCGACATCGATGTCGCGTGCCAGCCACTCGACCTTGCGAAAGGCGGGCTTCGTCATCACCGCTGCCGCGCTTCCACTCATTTTGCGTCTCCCGGAATTACTGTCCTTTACGGATCGTTCGCGTCTCAGCGCTTGATATAGACAGGCTTTCGCTTCTCAAGGAAGGCCCTGATGCCTTCCGAAAATTCCTCGGAGCGGCTGCACAGGACCTGGTTGCGGTCCTCCATCGCGATCGCCGCTTCCAGCGATCCCGCATCGACGCTCATGTTGAGACATTCCTTTGATAGCCGCAGCCCCACGGGTGACGCGGTCATCATCGCATCGATGTAGGGCTCAGCCGCGGCATCAAGCTTGTCCTCGTCGGCGACCTCCGAGACGAGTCCCACCGCAAGCGCGCGCTCGGCGCCGATGAAACGTCCGGTCAGAATCAGCTCCGATGCCACGGACACGCCGACGAGCCGCGGCAGGAAATAGCTGGTACCGATATCGCAGCCGCCGAGGCCAAGCTTGATGAAGGCGCAGTTCATCCGCGCTGATCTCGTCGCGATGCGGATGTCGGAAGCAAGCGCCAGTGCAAAGCCACCGCCGGCCGCCGCGCCCTGCACCAGCGAGAGGATCGGCTGCGGACAGCGCCGCATCAGCATCACGATGTCCGCGATGCGCCGCTGCGAATCCAGCGACTCCGTGACACCAGGCGGCTCGTGCTGCCCGGCGCGGCGCGCCATCGCAGCCTTGAGATCGAGGCCTGCGCAGAAATTCTTGCCGGCGCCCTTCAACACGACCACGCGCGTGTCGCGGTTGCGCTGCAGTCCCTGGAAGTAAACATTGAGCGCATCGATCAGTGCAGGATCGAGCGCATTGAGACTATCAGGACGATTGAGCGTCACCCGGTCGACGCCGTCATCATGCTCGATCAGCAGCGGTTGGGACATCGACAACTCCCCATCGTCGTCCTGGACAAGCGAGCAAAGCGAGCGCAGATCCAGGACCCATAACCACAGGCTTTGTTGTTGGCCACCGGCGCCGATTGAGCGCGCTCAACCACGAGCGCCGGTGGTCATCGGTCCTGGCTTCTGCGCGCAATGGCGCACAGGGCTAGGACGACAGCGGAGTTAGCGCGGAGCCATACGGATCGCGCCGTCGAGGCGGATGGTCTCGCCGTTGAGCATCGCGTTCTCGACAATGTGCACGGCGAGCGCGCCGTATTCCTTGGCATCGCCGAGGCGCGAGGGATGTGGCACCTGGGCGCCCAGGCTCTTGCGGGCTTCCTCGTTCAGCCCCATCAGCAGCGGCGTGAAGAACAGGCCGGGCGCAATGGTGTTGACGCGGATCTTCTGGCTGGCGAGGTCGCGCGCGGCAGGTAAAGTCAAACCGACAACCCCGCCTTTCGAGGCCGAATAGGCGATCTGGCCGATCTGGCCTTCATAGGCGGCCACCGACGCCGTATTGATGATAACCCCGCGCTCTTCACCGATGGGTTCGATCGTGACAAGGCGCTCGGCGAACAGACGCAGGCAGTTGAATGTGCCGATCAGGTTGACGTTGATGATACGCGCGAACTTTTCGAGCGGATAGACGCCGTCGCGGCCGACGATGCGCTGCGAACCGCCGATGCCGGCGCAGTTCATCAGCACGCGGGCGACACCATGCGCGGCTTCCGCCTTCGCGATCGCCGCCTTGATCTGCTCCTCGCTGGTGACGTCGGCATGAAGCGCGACGCCCTTCACTTCCGCAGCGACCTTCTCGGCGTTCTCCTTGTTCTGGTCGATCACGCCGATCTTGGCGCCCTTGGCCGCCATGGCGCGGGCCGTGGCTTCACCGAGTCCCGAACCACCCCCGGTGATGAGAACGGCTACGTCTTTCAACTCCATCGCAATCTACCTTTCGCTTGGCGTTTCTTCTCTAGACTTGAAAGTTTCAGCCGGATTATCCGGCCGCAGCAGCTTCCCCGGCTTGCGTGAGGATGCCGCCGCAGATGAGCGTTTCCATGTGCCTGATGTATTGCCGGCAGACTTCGTCGGTGACCGGGCCGACGCCGGTCGCGCGAGACATCGCGTGCCGGCCGAAGAACAGATGATCGCAGGCGCCGATCAGGCTGGTGTAGAACAGCACCGGATCGGTCTGACGAAACTCGCCGCGGCTGACGCCTTCAGCGAGCAGCCGGCGGTGAAAGTCGAGCAGTGGCGCGACGAAAAACTTCGACACTTCGTCGGCAGAGCCCGCTTCGCTCTCATGCAGGAGGTAGTGAATCAGCCGGTTCATGTAGGGGAACCGGTGATAGGCGCGGATGATGCCGGCGATGTGCAGCTTCAGCTTCGCCGTCGCCGTGATCGGCTGCGCCAGAAGGTATTCGAGGTTGGACATTTCGGTCGCGGCATCGCGCGCGAGCAGCGCCAGCAGCAGGCCGTCCTTGTTGCCGAAATGATATTTGACCAGCGCGGCGTTGGCGCCGGATTTCTGGGCTATGTCGGACAGCGAGATCTCGATCGACGAACGTTCGATCATCAGCTCGCTCGCGGCCACGAGCAATTTCTCTGCCGTGGAATTCTTACCGCTCGGAAGCCTGTTCGGTACGCTGGTATTCACGGAGATCCTTGCTCTCGCCACTTGAGGCGGGCGGCAGATAAGCCCAAGCAGCGCCTCCCCACAAGAGTTAATTGATCGATTGACTAAATCATAGCCCACCCCTTAAAACCCCCACAACCCAATTCAGAACAATCCTGGGAGAGACCGAAATGGCCGAGGCATACATCGTCGCCGCTGCGCGGACCGCCGGCGGGCGCAAGGGGGGCCGCCTCGCCGGCTGGCATCCGGCCGATCTGGCCGCGAAGGTGCTGGACGAGCTGGTCGATCGCACCAAGGTTGATCCGGCCCTGGTCGAGGACGTGATCATGGGCTGCGTGATGCAGGTCGGCGAGCAGTCCAACAACGTCGCGCGCAACGCGATCATGGCCTCGAAGCTGCCGGAAAGCGTGCCCGGCACCTCGATCGACCGCCAATGCGGCTCCTCGCAGCAGGCACTGCACTTCGCCGCGCAAGCCGTGATGTCCGGCGCGATGGACGTGGTAATCGCGGCCGGCGTGGAATCGATGACGCGCGTGCCGATGGGCCTGTCGTCACAGCTGCCGGCCAAGAACGGCTTTGGCAATTACAAGAGCCCGGGCATCGAGAAGAGATATCCGAACATCGTGTTCAGCCAGTTCACGGGCGCCGAGATGATGGCCGAGAAGTACGGCCTGTCGAAGGATGATCTCGACGAATATTCGTTCCAGAGCCATCAACGTGCGATCGCAGCGACGCAAGCCGGCCACTTCAAGAAGGAGATTGTGCCGCTCGAGATCGTCAGAGCCGACGGCTCCAAGGATACCCACCACATCGACGAGGGCATCCGCTTCGATGCCACGCTCGAGGGCATCAAGGGCGTCAAGTTGATCGCCGAGAACGGTAAGCTCACCGCAGCCAGCGCCAGCCAGATCTGCGACGGCGCCTCCGGCGTCATGGTGGTGAACGAGCGCGGCCTCAAGCAGCTCGGCGTTAAGCCGCTCGCACGCATCCACCACATGACCATGACCGGCGGCGATCCCGTCATCATGCTCGATGCGCCCCTGCACGCCACCAAGAAGGCGCTGGATAAGGCCGGCATGACGATCGACGACATCGACCTGTTCGAGGTCAACGAGGCCTTCGCCTCGGTGCCGACCGCGTGGCTGAAGACCACCGGCGCCGATCCGGAGCGTCTCAACGTCAACGGCGGCGCCATCGCGCTCGGCCATCCGCTCGGCGGCTCCGGCACCAAGCTGATGACGACGCTGGTTCACGCCCTGCACCAGCGCGGCAAGCGCTATGGTCTGCAGACCATGTGCGAAGGCGGCGGCATGGCGAATGTGACGATCGTGGAGCGGCTGTAGGCTGCGGCATTGACAGTGACGTCCCGGTCTGGTGCGCAATTGCGCACTAGGCCGGGATGACACCGTTATTGTATTTGGCGTGAGAACTCGACCGTGACCCATCCGTCCATGTACGCAAAGACCACGCCCGACAAGATCGCCTACCAGATGGCCGGGACCGGCAAGGCGATCACCTATCGCGAACTCGACGAGCTCTCGAACCAGGGTGCGCAGCTGTTCCGCTCGCTGGGACTGAAGGCCGGCGATCACATCGCGTTGCTGATGGAAAACCGCCTCGCCTTCATGGAGATCTGCTGGGCGGCGCAACGCAGCGGGCTCTATTACACCGCGATCAGCCGCTATCTGAAGCAGGACGAGATCGACTACATCATCGGCGATTGCGGCGCCAAGGTCGTGATCACCACGCCGAAATGCGCCGAGCAGATCAAGGACCTGGTCAAGGGCAAGCCGGGCGAGCCCATCTTCTACATGGTCGACGAACCGCTGCCCGGCTTCCGCTCCTACGACAAGGAAGCCGCGGCGCAGCCGACCACGCCGATCGCGGACGAGGTCGCCGGCTACGACATGCTGTATTCGTCGGGTACGACGGGTCGGCCCAAGGGAATCAAGAAGGCCTTCGAGGGCAACAAGATCGACGTGCCGAACGCGTTCCTGCGGGTGCTCTGCGCCGACATGTGCGGCATGAACGCCGAGAGCACCTATCTGTCGCCGGCGCCGCTCTATCACGCAGCTCCGCTGCGCTTCAACATGATGGCGATCGTGCTCGGCGGCACCTCGATCATCATGGAGCATTTCGACGCCGAGGAATTCCTCAAGCTCGTCGAGAAGTACAAGGTCACGCAAACGCAGCTGGTACCGACCATGTTCGTACGCATGCTGAAGCTGCCGGACGAAGTGCGCGCCAAGTACGACGTTTCGACGCTGAAGGGCGCGATCCACGCCGCCGCGCCCTGCCCGGTCGACGTGAAAGCAAAAATGATCGAATGGTGGGGGCCGATCCTGATCGAGTATTACGCGGGCTCGGAAGGCAACGGCGTCACCGTCTGCAATTCGCAGCAATGGCTGGAGCATCGCGGCAGCGTCGGCCGCGCCGTGGTCGGCAAGATCAAGATCCTGGACGAGAACGACGAGGAGGAACCGGTCGGCGAGATCGGTACGGTCTATTTTGCCGACGCGCCCGCCTTCACGTATCACAACGATCCGGAGAAGACGAAGAAAGCCTACAATGCCAAAGGTTGGTCAACGCTCGGCGATGTCGGTTATCTCGACGAGGACGGCTTCCTCTACCTCACCGATCGCAAGTCCTATATGATCATCTCGGGCGGCGTGAACATCTACCCGCAGGAGACCGAGGATGTACTCATCACCCATCCCGAGATTGCCGACGTCGCCGTGTTCGGCGTGCCGAACGAGGAGATGGGCGAAGAGGTCAAGGCCGTGGCGCAGCCGCACGACATGAAGCGCGCCGGCAAGGCGCTCGAAGCGGAGCTGATCGCCTATTGCAAGACGCGTCTCTCCGCCATCAAGTGCCCGCGCTCGATCGACTTCGAAGCCGAGCTGCCGCGCACGCCGACGGGCAAGCTGGTGAAACGGCATCTGCGCGATCGGTATTGGCCGAAGGCAGCGGTGAAGATTTAGCGGGATTGGTAGGGTGGGTTAGCCGAAGGCGTAACCCACCTCTTTTGTTTCCGCGGAAACAGAAGTGGTGGGTTACGCCGAACAGATGTGCTTCGCACATCCGCAGGGCTAACCCACCCTACGATGTCGGTGCCCGCAGCCTCAATCAAACAGGCTCGGCGTGTGGTTCACCAGCGCGCCTTCGATCTCGAGCATCTTCAGCTTCGTCACCACGCCGCCATTTGCCGAGAATCCGCCGGGCTTGTTGCCGGCCGCGAGCACGCGATGGCAGGGCACGACGATCGGGCATGGGTTGCGGCCGAGCGCCTGGCCGACGTCGCGCGAGAGCTGCACGCCGCCCAATTGCTTGGCGATGTCGCCATAGGTGATGGTCTTGCCGGGCGGGATGGCGCGGGCGATCTCGTAGACGCCGCGGTTGAATTCGGGCACGCCGTCGAGATCGAGCTCGATATCGGTGAGGTCGTCGTGCTCGCCCGCGAGCAGTTTTGTCATGCGGTCGATGGCGTGCTGCACCTCAGGCGTCGGCTCGACTTCGGTGGCGTCGGCATGGCGCTGGCTGATGCGGGTGCGGATCTTCTGCTCGCCGCCCATCGGCAGCTGCGTGCCGTTGATGCCGCGCGGGCCCCAGGCGATGGCGCAGAGGCCGATCCTGGTGTCGAACAGGGCGAAATGCTGGTCGGTCATGACTTGGTTCCTGAGCTTGCGTCCTTCTCGCATGCCCCCATTGTGTTCTCCGCCTAAATCTAGGCTTGGAAATAGTTGCGATCCACCCGGTTTCCGGGAATCTTGCACAGGAGTTCCGCCCTCTTTCGCGAGCCCCCAATGCAAAGCCTGCACGTCAACGGTTACGACATGCCCTATCTCGACGTGGGCGAAGACAAGGGCAAGCCGCCGCTGGTCTGCGTGCATGGCTCGCTCTCCGACTTCCGCGTCTGGGGCTGCGTGCTCGGCCCGCTGACGCAGCGGCATCGGATGATCGTCCCCAGCCTGAGGCACTTCTTCCCGGCAAAGTGGGATGGCGTCGGCGACACCTATTCGATTGCCCAGCATGTCAGTGATGTCGTCGCCTTCATCGAGAAGCTGGACCTCGGTCCGGTCGATCTGATGGGCCATTCCCGCGGCGGCCACATCTGCTTCCGCGTCGCGCAGCAGCGACCCGATCTGCTGCGGCGGCTGGTGCTGGCCGAGCCCGGCGGCGAGCTCGATGCTAGCCTCGATCCCGACTATGCCGGCGGGCCTTCGCCGCTGCTGGCGCGGTTCACGGCTTCGGCGGAGAAGATCGCGGCTGGCGATGTCGATGGCGGGCTTGCGGTGTTCGTCGACACGCTGGAAGGGCCCGGCACCTGGCCGCGATTGCCCGCGATGGTGAAGCAGAATCTGCGCGACAATGCGTATACGCTGATCGGCCAGGTCCGCGACAACCGGCCTCCGTTCTCGAAGGCGGATGCTGAATCCATCAAAATGCAGACGCTGTTCATCCTGGGCGCGCGGACCAAGGGCCTGCTGCCGAAGGTGCTGCACGCGCTCGCGGCGCACGTGCCCTACTCCAGGACGGCGATCATCCCGAACGCGACGCATCCGATGTTCGAGCAGGCGCCGCAGAAATATTCCGAAGTCGTCCTGGACTTTCTGGCGAGCTGATCATGCAGAGCTTTCGCGTCAACGGTTACGACATGGCCTATCTCGAAGTCGGCGAGGGCCATCCGCTGGTCTGCGTGCACGGCACACTCGGGGATTTCCGTACCTGGTATTCGGTGCTCGGCCCGCTGTCGAAAAATCATCGTGTGATCGCAGTCAGCCTGCGGCATTTCTTCCCTGAACATTGGGATGCCGTCGGTGACGACTACAAGATGGCGCAGCACGTCTCTGACGTGATGGCCTTCATCGAGCAGGTCAAGCCGGGCCCGGTCGACCTGATGGGCCATTCGCGCGGCGGGCACATCGCGTTTCGCCTCGCACAGGCGCGGCCCGATCTGTTGCGCAAACTGGTGCTGGCCGAGCCGGGCGGCGATATCGACGCCAGCCTGCCGCTGCCGGAAGGCACGCCGGCGTATCCACCGCTCGCGGCCAAGACGACACGCTCGGTCGAGATGATCCATGCCGGCGACATCGAAGGCGCGCTGCAAAACTTCTATGAGGGTATCGAAGGCGACGGCTCGTGGCGGCGGGTACCGGCGGCGGCAAAGCAGCAATTGCGCGACAACACGCTGACCTTCCTCGGCCAGATCAACGAGCAGCGCCGGCCCTACACGCGCAGCGATGCGCAGGCGATCAAGACGCCGACGCTGTTGATCGGCGGCGGCGCAACGACGGGAAGTCTGTCGGTGATGTGGCGCGTGCTGGCGGAGCACATCGCGGGCGCCAAGACGGCGGTGATCCCGAATGCCGGACACTGGATGTTCGAGCAGGCACCGCTGGAGTTCTGCGAAGTGGTGGATCGGTTTTTGGCGGAGTAGGCGGCCGGCTCTGTTTCACAACTTCAAAAACAACCCCATGCACAGGAGACGGCATCAATAAAATCAAAGGCTTACGTAAACCAAAACCGCCAATGATTGACTGCCTTCCCTCCAGCGATATCGTTGAATACGAATTCCATATTCCCTTCGGAGCCGCTGGTGATCCCTCTCGAAGCCAAGCCCGCCGTCATTCCGCGGCACGCGAAGCGTGAGCCCGGAATCCATCGGGCGACAGGGATGTAGATCAATGGATTCCGGGCTCGCGATTTCGTCGCGCCCCGGAATGACAACAATAAACAGAACGACAAAAACAGGAGGACGACCCATGAAACTGTCCCAGGAGCAATTGGAGTTCTTCCACCGCGAGGGCTGGCTGTTTCTGCCCGAACTGTTTACCCAGGAAGAGGTCGATCTCCTGGCGCGCGAGGCGGTCGGCATTTACGGCGCCAACCGGCCCGAGGTCTGGCGCGAAAAGAGCGGCGCGCCGCGCACGGCGTTTGCCGCGCATCTCTACAACGAGGCGTTCCGCATCCTGGCCAAGCATCCGCGCATGATCGAGCCGGTCGAGCAGGTGTTCGGCGAGCCTGTCTACATGCACCAGTTCAAGATCAACGCGAAATCGGCCTTCACCGGCGACGTCTGGCAGTGGCACCAGGATTACGGCACCTGGAAGCGCGACGACGGCATGCCGGAGCCGCGCGCGATGAACATTGCGATCTTCCTCGACGAGGTGATGCCGATCAACGGCCCCTTGATGCTGGTGCCACGCAGCCAGAATGCCGGCGATCTCGAGGCTTCGCACGACCTCGCCACGACGTCGTACCCGCTGTGGACGCTGGACGAGGACACGGTGACGCGCCTCGTCAAGCAGGGCGGCATTGTCGCGCCCACCGGCAAGCCCGGCGGCATGCTGATGTTCCACGGCAATCTGGTGCACGGCTCGAGCGGCAACATCACGCCCTACCCGCGCAAGATCGTGTACCTGACCCTGAACGCGGTCTCGAACTACATCCGTAACCCGACGCGACCCGAGTATATCGCCCATCGCGATTTCACGCCGATCAAGACGGTGGATGATGATGCACTGGTGCGGCTGGCGCGGGCACCGCGACAGGCGGCGGAGTGAATTAACTCGTGTAACATCCCTGGTCGTCATGCCCGGGCTTGTCCCGGGCATCCACGTTCTTCCTGCCGCGACCAAAGACGTGGATGGCCGGGTCAAGCCCGGCCATGACGAGCGGATAAAGGCGCGCAGTTCACGAACTTCTGCATCTCCGGAAAAATCCCCATGAACCTCTTCCGCCTCCTGCAAGCCCGCGCATCCGCCGGCAAGCCTGTCCGTGTCGCGCTGATCGGCGCCGGCAAATTCGGCTCGATGTTTCTGGCGCAGGTGCCGCACACGCCGGGACTGGAGGTGCCTGTTATCGTCGACATCGACCGCGAGCACGCGCGCGAGGCCTGCCGCACTGTCGGCTGGAGCGCCGAGCGGATCGCCGCAACCGTTTTCACCGATGACGGCGCGCGTGCGATCGCCGGCGGCGCGATGGATGTGGTGGTGGAGGCGACCGGCAATCCAGCCGTCGGCATCCGCCATGCGCGCGCCGCGATCGCGGCGGGCAAGCACATCGTGATGGTGAATGTCGAGGCGGACGTGCTCGCCGGCCCGTTGCTTGCCGAGGAGGCGCGCAAGGCGGGCGTGGTCTATTCGCTCGCCTATGGTGACCAGCCGGCGCTGACGGCGGAGATGGTCGACTGGGCGCGCGCCACGGGTTTTCGCGTCGTCGCCGCCGGCAAGGGCACGAAATATCTGCCCGCGTATCACGACGTGACACCTGACGGCGTCTGGCAGCATTATGGTCTCACCGCCGGCGAAGCACAGTCGGCCGGCATGAACCCGCAGATGTTCAACTCCTTCCTCGACGGCACCAAATCGGCGATCGAGATGGCCGCGATTGCCAATGCCTGCGCCCTCGACGTGCCCTCGGAGGGACTTCTGTTTCCGCCCTGCGGCGTCGACGATTTGCCGCACATCATGCGACCGCGGTCGCGCGGTGGCGTGCTGGAGCGCTCAGGCGTCGTCGAAGTGGTCTCCTCGCTGGAGCGCGACGGCCGGCCGGTGTTTCGCGATTTGCGCTGGGGCGTCTATGTCGTTCTGGAGGCGCCGAACGATTACGCCGCCGACTGTTTCAGGCAATATGGCCTGAAGACCGATGCCAGCGGCCGCTTTGCAGCGATGTACAAGCCCTATCATCTGATCGGGCTCGAGCTGAACATTTCGGTGCTGTCGGCGGCGCTGCGCGGCGAGCCGACCGGGCAGCCTTTCGGCTTCCGCGGCGATGTCGCCTGCGTGACCAAGCGCAATTTGCGCGCCGGCGAGATGCTCGACGGCGAAGGCGGCTACACCGTGTGGGGCAAGCTGGTGCCGGCGGCCGCGAGCCTCAAGGCAGGCGCCCTGCCGATTGGCCTCGCCCATCGTCTCAAGCTGAAGCACGACGTCGCCCATGGCGAGATCGTGCGCTGGAGCGACGTCGAGTTCGACGCCAATAGCGAGGCGATCAAGACACGGAAGGCGATGGAGGCGGCGTTCGCGACATAGCCAGGAGTCGTCGGGAGGATGCGGATCCGCTGGCGCTCGGCTGAAGCTCACAAACGGGTTCTCCCGAGCGATCCGACCAGCCGGATCGTTGGTTGCGCGGGAACCTCTCATGCGGTTGGGAATTAACCCCGTTCCGCCTTCTGAGTTCTCGTTGAATGAAAACAACCGCCGCCGCGGATCCCCAAAGCCTTGAGTTGCTGATCAACGGGATCATCGACTACGCCATCTTCATGCTGGATACCGATGGCCGCGTCAGGACCTGGAACAAGGGCGCTGAACGCCTCAAGGGCTATGCCGCCCATGAGATCATAGGGAAGCCTTTTTCGACCTTTTACACGCCTGAAGATCGGCAGAAGGGTTTACCGACCAAGGCGCTGGCAACTGCCGCGGAGACGGGACGCTTTGCCACTGAAGGCTGGCGCGTCAGAAAAGATGGCAGCCGCTTCTGGGCGCTCGTCGTTCTTGACGCCATCCGTGACGAGGAAGGCGGTCTGATCGGGTTCGCGAAGGTGACGAGAGACATCACCGAGCGGCAGCAGGCCCATAACGACCTCTTGGAAAGCGAACGACGATATCGCCGGCTCGTCGAAGCCGTCGTCGACTACGCGATTTTTCAACTCGATCCCTCCGGACATGTCGCGACCTGGAATCCCGGAGCCGAGCGCATCAAGGGTTATCGGCCGGAGGAGATCATCGGCCGGCATTTCAGCACCTTCTACACGCCCGAGGATCTTGAAAAGGGAGTGCCGAAACTGGCGCTGAAGGAGGCCGCCGAGAAAGGACGGTTCGAAGCCGAGGGCTGGCGCTTGCGCAAGGACGGCACGCGCTTCTGGGCCTCGGTCGTCATCGACAGGATTACCGACGAGAGCGGCACGATTATCGGCTTTGCGAAAGTCACGCGTGATCTCACCGAGCGGAAGCAAGCCCAGGAGGAGCTGCAGCGGGTCCAGGAGCAACTCGTTGCATCCCAGAAGCTCGAGGCGGTCGGACAGCTCAGCGGAGGCATCGCGCATGACTTCAACAATCTTCTGATGATCGTGCTGGGAAACCTTGAGAATGCGGAGCGCAACAGCCGCAACGTCGGCGGACCAAACCTCCATCGCGCGCTGGCCAACGCGAAGCGTGGCGCTCAGCGGGCCGCCGCGCTGACATCTCGGTTGCTCGCCTTCTCGCGCCGCCAGGCGCTCGACCCCAAGCCGATCAACCTCAACGGCTTCCTGAGTGGCCTGCAGGAGTTCCTTCAGCGCACTTTGGGTGAACGCATCGAGGTGCAGACGGTCGGCGGCGCCGGCCTTTGGCAGATCGAAGCGGACGTGAACCATCTGGAATCGACGATCGTCAACCTTGCGATCAATGCCCGCGATGCGATGCCTGACGGCGGGAAGCTGACCATCGAGGCCGCCAATGTCTCCGCTGACGAGGACTATTCGCGCGCCAACCCGGAGCTCGCGGCCGGCCAATATGTCGTCATCAGCGTGAGCGATACCGGCTCCGGCATGACGCCGGAGGTCCTCAATCACGCATTCGAGCCGTTCTTCACGACCAAGGAGCCTGGGCAGGGGACCGGGCTCGGACTGAGCCAGGTCTATGGTTTCGTCAAGCAGTCGGGCGGACATGTGAAGATCTACAGCGAGGTCGGGGAAGGCACGAGCATCAAGATGTATTTCCCGCGCTACGCGGGCAGTGCGCAGCCAAGTTCTGAGCAAGCGGATGAGTTGGTATCGGAAGGCGACGCTGTCGAGACCATTCTCATCGTCGAAGATGATGCCGATCTCAGGACCTACGTTTCGGACGTCCTGCGGGATCTCAATTATCGGGTTTTGTCTGCCAGCAGCGCGCAGGCCGCTTTGACCATTTTGTTGCAGGAAGATCAGCAGGTCGATCTGCTGCTGACCGATGTCGTCATGCCCGGCATCAACGGTCGCGATCTGGGACGGCGCGCGCAGCAGCTCAGGCCCAAACTCAGGATTCTCTACATGACGGGTTACTCGCGCAACGCCGTCGTTCACCAGGGGCGGCTCGACGAGGGCGTCGAACTGCTGGAAAAGCCCGTCACTCAGGCGAGGCTGGCGCTGAAGATTCGCGAGCTTTTGGATCGAAGCTGAACGAGCGCCAAACGCTATCACATGTGAGGTTTGAGCGACCTGAGCGCGCGCCTCGTCCTCGGCATCAGATCGATCAGGCCCAGATCCACGAGCGTGCGATGGAAACGGCGTTTCCGTTCGGAGCTTGAGGCGAAGTAGGCTTCCCGGCAATCATCCATCAAGCTCGCACGGGTGGCGAATATCGGATCAAGCGCAAGGCCCGCCCGTTGCAACGCGACAGTACCAAGGAAGGCGATATCGAGGTCGGCGCCTGGTCCGGGGCTGAAGTGAGGGATATTGAGGGCTTCTATCGCGTAGAAGGTACGAAAAGGGCTCCGCCCGTCTGCCGGCCGTTTCAGCTGTCGATCGATCTGTTTCGTCAGCACGGGTTGATGATCGCCGTAATGCACGATGAGAACAGGCCGGTCAGGGAAGCTGCTGGCCAGCCTGGCTCTGGCGGTTTGCCAGGCTGACGCGGTCTCTGCCAGTCGCGTGTAGTACTCGGCATATCCGGCATTAGGGAGGCTGGCCATGGCAAAGGCGCGTTCCCTCTCGAAATGGCCTGAGGGCACAAGCTGTCTGCTGTGCGGACCGTGATTGAAGTTGGTCAGCGCATAGAGAAATCTCGGCGTCGGGTCGTGAGCGACCCTCTTGGCATACGCAGCGATGACCGCATCCAGAAACACCGCGTCGGAATTTGTTGCCTCGAAACGCCTGAGATCGAACGGCGGGGGAAGTTCATCGACGAAGATGCGGTCGTCGATGCCGATCGAACTGTAGAATTTATCGTAGCTGAGAAATCCGCGGCGACAGCTGGATATCAATGTCGAGTGGTAGCCGAGCGAGGCCAACGAACGCGGCAGGCTGCTATGAAAGCGGCCGGCGCCCTTCTTGAAGAGATAGTAGGCGCTTGAACCGAAGCTGGCACTTGAGAGGCCGGTCAGCAGGCTGAATTCGGATTGCCACGATCCTCCGCCGAAGATGTCGACGTTCAGGCCGCCAAATTCCGCATCTGGCGGGGACAGGAAGGCTTCGACTGCTGGATCGACCGGAAGGCCGAAAATGCGCGGGTCGAAGACGGACTCGTGCTGGATGACGATGATGTCGGGAGAACAGGCGGAGCGCGCCGGCATGGCCTCCCGCAAGGGCAGTGGTTCGTTGGCGATATCGCTCAGCGCCAACGCACCGAACTGTCGCCAGCAAGCGGGGTCGACCAGCGAGGCCATGAAGGTTGAGTAGAAGCACCGCCCTTGGGTCAGAGTGAGCCGCAAAGACGTAACGCCCTTTGACGCGGAAGCCTTGGCAAAGCCGATGAGCGCAAGCAGGAGCAAGAGAACGCGAGGCGTGACGGGAATGGGAGAACCCGCGCCATAGAGCAGAACCGCGCTAGAGGCGAAGGCGAACAGCGCGCCTGCTGCCAGAACACCCAGCATCATGCGTGGGTATTGCAGGACAAAAAACGGGACCGTGCCCGCAAACGCCAGCGGCAAATCGGAAACAGTCAGCTTGAGCGCGCTGTGGTCGAATTTCACTGAGGAGATGCCTGATATCGCCACGGCCAGCAGGCCGGACAGTAGGATCGCTCGCTCGACATCGGCAACAAATACCAGCAGCAGGGCTGCATTGAAAAGAAGAGCTGCGACCGCAAACGGCAGATGTTCAACGCTCCGTTCGGTCAGCGCTACGGCGGCAATGATGGCTCCGAGAATGAAAATCAAAATCATGGATTGAGGATGCCCCGAGCTCTTGAATTTTGCAATTTGGGAGCTCGGATTCATCCGGGCATCATCTGCCGTTCTTCAAGGCAGCCGCCTCTCTTCCCTGGCCCTGGCAGTGAAGACCCGCAAAATCACGGAAGCGGCGTTCGCAGCGCAGCATCGACGGGCGCCGGCAAAACGGGGCGATCGCCGGGGCGACCAAAGTGCGCTTGATTTGCTGGTTTGCTTTGGTCATCCTGACCGCGATCCGGAATTCTGAATTTCGGACACACGTCGGGCGCCGGCGAAGACCAAAGCGACGACAAGATCGCGATCCCTCGTCGAGCTCTCGACACCACAGAGAGGGGAAATGCATGGAACGTCGTAAATTCCTGACGGCAGGCGGATTGGGCCTGGCCGCAAGTGCAGTCGCTGCGCCGGCGATCGCGCAATCGATGCCGGAGGTGCGATGGCGGCTCGCCGCGAGCTGGCCGAAGGCACTCGATACGCTTTATGGCGGCTGCGAATATTTCTGCAAGCGCGTCGCCGAGATCACCGACAACCGTTTCCAGATCCAGCCGTTCGCGGCCGGTGAGATCGTCCCGGGCCTGCAGGTGCTCGACGCGGTCTCGAACGGCACAGTCGAGATCGGCAACACCGCGCTGTACTATTACTGGGGCAAGAACCCCGCCTTCACCTTCGGCACGGCGCTGCCGTTCGGGCTGAACACGCGCCAGCATATTTCCTGGCTGCAATGGGGCGGCGGCCAGGACCTGATCAACGATCTGCTCAAGGAGCACAACATCATCGGCATCCCGACCGGATCGACCGGCGCCCAGATGGGCGGCTGGTTCCGGAAAGAGATCAAGTCGATGGCGGACCTGCAGGGCCTGAAATTCCGGGTCGGCGGCTTTGCCGGCACCATCATCGCCAAGGTCGGCGGCGTGCCGCAGCAGATTGCCGGCGGCGACATCTATCCGGCGCTGGAAAAGGGCACGATCGACGCAGCCGAATGGGTCGGCCCCTATGACGACGAGAAGCTCGGCTTCGTGAAGGTCGCCAAGTTCTACTATTATCCCGGCTGGTGGGAGGGCACGGGCCAGGGCCACAACATCATGAATCTCGACAAGTGGAACGCGCTGCCGAAGCACTATCGGGCCGCGGTCGAGAGCGCCTCGCGTGACGCCTTCACCTGGGTGACCGGCAAGTACGATGCCGTCAATCCGCCGGCGCTCAAGCGGCTGCTGGTGGCCGGCGCGATCCTGAAGCCGTTCCCGCAGGATGTGCTGGAGGGATGCTACAGCGCGGCCAGCGAGATCTACGCCGATCTCGCCAAGAGCAATCCGCATTTCGGCAAGATGTATGCGAGCCTGTCAGCCTATCGCAACGAATCGCTGGCCTGGATGCAGGTGGCAGAG
>NZ_JACOFQ010000007.1:0-35000 GCF_019455395.1 Bradyrhizobium sp. BR 10261 | reverse complement strand
CGATCTCCTCTTTACGATGTCAGAAAACACGCATCTTGCTGTCTATCCAGACTAGCAGGATGCGAAGTGATGTTTCGCGGACGACGGTGCACGATCAGTCGATGATCAAACCATCTGGTGGAGCCAGACGGGATCGAACCGACGACCTCATGCTTGCAAAGCACGCGCTCTCCCAGCTGAGCTATGGCCCCGTAACCAGAAGACGAATGCTCACTCGATGAAAGTGGTGGGCCTGGGAAGACTTGAACTTCCGACCTCACGCTTATCAAGCGCGCGCTCTAACCAACTGAGCTACAAGCCCCTAACGCATATCCCGTTAAGGACCCTGGATCCTGCTGCGTGCAGGCCCAGCGCGTGTTCGTCCGCGAAGAAAGAGAAACGTAGACGGCGAAATCCCGCCAATGGAGCTCAACGATCTGGCGATCTGTTGGCCCCTGATGTTTCTAAAACAGCTCGATAGAAGCAAGCTTCTGAAGAGCCATCCTTAGAAAGGAGGTGATCCAGCCGCAGGTTCCCCTACGGCTACCTTGTTACGACTTCACCCCAGTCGCTGACCCTACCGTGGCCGGCTGCCTCCTTGCGGTTAGCGCACCGTCTTCAGGTAAAACCAACTCCCATGGTGTGACGGGCGGTGTGTACAAGGCCCGGGAACGTATTCACCGTGGCGTGCTGATCCACGATTACTAGCGATTCCAACTTCATGGGCTCGAGTTGCAGAGCCCAATCCGAACTGAGACGGCTTTTTGAGATTTGCGAAGGGTCGCCCCTTAGCATCCCATTGTCACCGCCATTGTAGCACGTGTGTAGCCCAGCCCGTAAGGGCCATGAGGACTTGACGTCATCCCCACCTTCCTCGCGGCTTATCACCGGCAGTCTCCTTAGAGTGCTCAACTAAATGGTAGCAACTAAGGACGGGGGTTGCGCTCGTTGCGGGACTTAACCCAACATCTCACGACACGAGCTGACGACAGCCATGCAGCACCTGTGTTCCAGGCTCCGAAGAGAGGGTCACATCTCTGCGACCGGTCCTGGACATGTCAAGGGCTGGTAAGGTTCTGCGCGTTGCGTCGAATTAAACCACATGCTCCACCGCTTGTGCGGGCCCCCGTCAATTCCTTTGAGTTTTAATCTTGCGACCGTACTCCCCAGGCGGAATGCTTAAAGCGTTAGCTGCGCCACTAGTGAGTAAACCCACTAACGGCTGGCATTCATCGTTTACGGCGTGGACTACCAGGGTATCTAATCCTGTTTGCTCCCCACGCTTTCGTGCCTCAGCGTCAGTACCGGGCCAGTGAGCCGCCTTCGCCACTGGTGTTCTTGCGAATATCTACGAATTTCACCTCTACACTCGCAGTTCCACTCACCTCTCCCGGACTCAAGATCTTCAGTATCAAAGGCAGTTCTGGAGTTGAGCTCCAGGATTTCACCCCTGACTTAAAAACCCGCCTACGCACCCTTTACGCCCAGTGATTCCGAGCAACGCTAGCCCCCTTCGTATTACCGCGGCTGCTGGCACGAAGTTAGCCGGGGCTTATTCTTGCGGTACCGTCATTATCTTCCCGCACAAAAGAGCTTTACAACCCTAGGGCCTTCATCACTCACGCGGCATGGCTGGATCAGGGTTGCCCCCATTGTCCAATATTCCCCACTGCTGCCTCCCGTAGGAGTTTGGGCCGTGTCTCAGTCCCAATGTGGCTGATCATCCTCTCAGACCAGCTACTGATCGTCGCCTTGGTAGGCCATTACCCTACCAACTAGCTAATCAGACGCGGGCCGATCTTTCGGCGATAAATCTTTCCCCGTAAGGGCTTATCCGGTATTAGCACAAGTTTCCCTGTGTTGTTCCGAACCAAAAGGTACGTTCCCACGCGTTACTCACCCGTCTGCCGCTGACGTATTGCTACGCCCGCTCGACTTGCATGTGTTAAGCCTGCCGCCAGCGTTCGCTCTGAGCCAGGATCAAACTCTCAAGTTGGACTTGAACTTTGAACCGGCTGATCACAACGTTTGACGAGGTCCCACCATTATCGACCGAAGTCGATGTGCTGCCTGCGATTCACATCGCGGGCAACGATGGTGTTTCCTTTAAAACGTGTACCGCCGAAGTCTTTCGTCCGGTCTCGATCAGAAAAGCCGAAGCTTTTCGGAAGCGAGACCCGCAAGGACTCCGCCGTCCACGTTTCTCTTTCTTCATCTTCACTTGTCAAACAGCCCGGGACCGTGGAGGCCCCAACCTTCCGGAGTGGAAGGGTTCCGACACCCTTACCGACGTCGAATGACTCCAACCGATTGTGTCGGCTGTTGTGTCACTCAACAAGGTGAGGAGCATCAGTGGCGCGTTCGCTCGCCTTGGTCAGTGACCCGGCGGCGCCGCGCTCAGTGGTTGGGGTTATAGGCCCCACCTTCCGGGCTGTCAACGCCAATCGTCAACAAATCGTCGCACAGCGGATTGTCATAAAAAATCTAATGATTCCAGCCGATTAGAGGGGCGGAGAGCGAACGAAGGCGCGCCGTCCGGCAAAAAATCTGAAAAAAAGTTTGGCCCCCGGCGGGCTCCTGAGGGGCTCGGAAGGGGCTCCTGAGGGGGCCGAAAGCGACCCCGTCCGTCCGCGGTCCGTCCGCCGTCCGTCTCTGGGTCCGGGCTCTCCGGGAGCGGCCATTCAGGAAACTTTTTCCATATTAGGCGCCGTACTAGAGCCACAATCCCGCGGCGTTCTGGTATTGAGACAAGCTTGAATCGCGGGTGCCAGTGGGGGCTGCCAGTGATTTGAGGTTCAGAGAAGGCGATCTGACGATGACGCGGCCTTCTTCGGACATTCGAAAGACATCGCGAGACCTTCACCTGCCTAGCTGTTCGTAATTTCGGCCGGGTCTCATCCGAGGCCTTCTGAGTGCGAGCATCTGCGCGATAAGGCTTTTTCCGAGATGCCCCTGCAAGAGGGCGACCGGGACGAGGCGCTGAAGGCGAAGGTTTCGGGTCGTTGATTGGGGGACTTGGGTTGAACCAGAGGACATCACGCGGCGCTTACGGGCGTGAGACCGGGATCATTGATCTCGGCCACGAGCCGCCGCTGTCCGTCGATGGTTCGGAAGCTGCCGTCATCGATCGCCGTCGTGTCTCGGTCCAATGGTTTAGCGGCACAATTCTGACCGGACTCTGCGGCGCAGCCCTGATCGGCGGCGCCGTTTTCGCGTCTCTCGACGGCGAGATGACGTTCGCCAAGGTGCCGGAACGGGTCGAGGGCGCACTGCGTGGCGCCTTTGGTGCGGCCGATCGCACCGCGACGCTGCACAAGAGCGATCGCCTGCCGCCGCCCAGTGACTCGACCGCCTCGCGCAACATCGTCCGCGTCTCCACCGTCGCCCGCGTCGGCAACCGCGACGTGATGCGGGTGCGCCCCTTCATCCGGATCGCCGGCAATCTGTCGATGACGACGAGCGATTTGTCGGCGAAGATTCCGCCGTTCAACGCGCAGCGCATGCTCACCGACGTCGGCTCCGATCCGAAGACCGCGACCGACGATCCGAACAATCCTGAGGCCGTCGAACCCGACGCCGAGGTCTCCTTCGTCACCAAGGACCTATCGCCGGTGCTGCCGAAGGCCAAGATTTCCGCGGTGGTGGCGCTCGACGACATCCTGATGCGGGTGCGCGATGCCGCCAATTGGCGCGGCAATGGCGGGGTGCGCTACGCCTCGCTCGCCAATGCGACCGCCGACGTCTCCGGCGCGGCCGGCGCATCCGACATGAAGATGGCCTACGCCACCGAAGCCTCGTCGTCCGACCCCTATGCCGGTTTCGAGACCCGCGTGGTGCCGGAAAACGTCACGCTGCTGCCGAAGACCAAGGAGCAGATCACCGGCGGCAATCCCAATGGCGAGCGCGTCCATGTCGTCAAGAAGGGCGACAGCGTCGGCGCCGTGCTGCGCGACCTCGGCGCCACCGCCGAGGAGATCAAGGCGATCACCGCAACCCTCGGTCCCCGCGGCCGCGACGGCGGGCTGAAGGAAGGCGAAAAGCTCCGCATCCTGATGGCGCCGGCAAGCCCCGGCGCGCGGCTGCAGCCCTACCGCGTCGTCGTCGCCAACGACACCGTGGTCGAGGCGATCGCGGCGCTGTCCGATCTCGGCAAATACGTCGCGGTCGACGTCTCCAGCATGAACACCGTCGCGGACGCCACGGCCAACGCCAGCAGCGACGACGATGAGGATGATGACGGCAGCGGCGTGCGGCTCTACCAGAGCATCTACGAGACCGCGATGCGCAACAAAGTGCCGATGCCCGTCATCGACGACATGATCAAGATCTACTCCTACGACGTCGACTTCCAGCGCAAGGTGCAGCCGGGCGACTCGTTCGACGTCTTCTACGCAGGCGAGGAAGAGGGCACGACCTCGAGCGAAAGAAACGACGTGCTGTTCGCCTCGCTCACGGTCGGCGGCGAGACCAAGAAATACTACCGCTATCAGAGCCCGGATGACGGCGTCGTTGACTATTACGACGAGAGCGGCAAGAGCGCGAAAAAGTTCCTGGTGCGCAAGCCCGTCAACACCGCGATCATGCGCTCCGGCTTCGGCGGCCGCCGCCACCCGATCCTCGGCTTCGTGAGGATGCACACGGGCGTCGACTGGGCCACCGCCTACGGCACGCCGATCTTCGCCGCCGGCAACGGCGTGATCCAGAAAGCCGAGCTCGAGGGCGGCTACGGCAAATATGTCCGCATCAAGCATAACAACGGCTACGAGACGGGTTATGGCCATCTGTCGGCCTTCGCCAAGGGCATGGAGCCGGGCAAGAAGGTGCGGCAGGGCCAGGTGATCGGCTTCGTCGGCTCGACCGGCGCATCGACCGGCCCTCACGTGCACTACGAAATCCTCGTCAACGGCCGCTTCGTCGATCCGCTGCGCGTAAAACTGCCGCGCGGCCGTTCGCTCGAAGGCCCGATGCTCGCTGGCTTCGAGAAGGAGCGCGACCGGCTCGACGGCATGATGAGCGGCCGCGGCGGCGCCATCGCCCGCATGTCGGACGCGACGGGCGGGCCGCTACAGGTCACGAATCGGTAAACCGGTAATTCCCTGACATCGTTGACAACCGGCTAGCCCAAAATCCGGGCCTCACGATCACGAAAACGCTTACGATCGCCGTCAGAACGGCGCGCGCGACGCGTGGTGGAACAGTTGGGTGAGGCTCACGGTTGATGGGTCTAGTCCGTCAAGAGGAGACCGATCATGCAGCACCTCTCACGCGACGACGTCATCAAGGCGGTCGGCAGCGCTGACGACGTGACCATTGCAGAGATCATCGGAACCGGCGCGACCGTCGAGGAGCTCGCCGAAGCCCAGGCCTGGCTCGCCAATGACGAGCCCATGATCAACGACCTGAGGCCGCTGGCCCAAGGGCGCGTGCGCACGCTGGTGGATATCCTGTCGGAGCTCGAACAGGAGGATGACGAGCCAGGCCCACCCGGACCCGCCTCGGCATCTGCAATCAGCTAGGCGCCCAACCCAACGACGAATCGCCCCGGAGAGAGCGACCTCTCCGGGGCGATTCTATTGGCGATTACGCTGCTGCTCAGTTCAGCTTGCGCTTCGACACCGGCGCCTCGAACTGGGCAATCTCCGCGGTCTGCGGCGCCTTGCCGTTGAAGGTCAACACGTTGCCTTCGGACGAGATCGCCACCGTGTCGCCATCCCTGACGTCGCCGGCCAGGATCATCTCGGCGAGCGGATCCTGCAGGTAGCGCTGGATCACCCGCTTCAGCGGCCTTGCGCCGTAGGCGGGATCCCAGCCCTTGGCGGCGAGCCAGTCGCGCGCGGCGGCATCGAGCGTCAGCACGATCTTGCGATCGGTCAGGAGCTTCTGCAGCCGGCCGAACTGGATCTCGACGATGCGGCCCATCTCGCTCTTCTGCAAACGGTGGAACAGGATGATCTCGTCCACGCGGTTGAGGAATTCGGGGCGGAAATGTGCCCGCACCATGCCCATCACCTGCTCGCGCACGGCCGAGGTATCCTCGCCCTCCGGCTGGTTCACCAGATATTCCGAACCGAGGTTCGAGGTCATGATGATCAGCGTGTTGCGGAAATCGACGGTACGGCCCTGACCATCGGTCAGCCGGCCGTCGTCGAGCACCTGCAACAGCACGTTGAAGACGTCGGGATGCGCCTTCTCGATCTCGTCGAACAGCACCACCTGATAAGGCCGGCGTCGCACCGCTTCGGTGAGCGCACCGCCCTCGTCATAACCGACATAGCCCGGAGGCGCGCCGATCAGCCGCGAGACCGAGTGCTTTTCCATGTACTCGGACATGTCGAGGCGGACCATCGCAGTCTCGTCGTTGAAGAGGTACTCCGCAAGAGCTTTCGTCAGCTCGGTCTTGCCGACGCCGGTCGGCCCCAAGAACATGAACGAGCCTGTGGGGCGGTGCGGATCCTGCAGGCCCGCGCGCGAACGACGCACCGCGGTCGCGACCGCACGCACGGCCTCCGCCTGGCCGACGACGCGCTTGCCGAGCTGCTCCTCCATCTTCAGCAGCTTCTCCTTCTCGCCCTCCAGCATCTTGTCGACGGGCACGCCGGTCCAGCGCGAGACCACCTGCGCGATGTGGTTGGCGGTAACAGCCTCCTCCATCATCTCACCGGAGCCTTCGCGCGCCTCGATCTCGGCGAGCTGCTTCTCGAGCTGCGGGATCCGGCCATAAGCCAGCTCGCCTGCCTTCTGGAATTCGCCGCGCCGTTGCGCATCGGCCAGATCGACGCGCAGGGCGTCGAGCTCCGACTTCAGCTTCTGGGCGTTGGAGAGCTTGTTTTTCTCCGCGCTCCAGCGTGCCGTCAGCGCCGCAGACTTCTCCTCGAGGTCGGCTAGCTCTTTCTGAAGCGACTCAAGCCGGGATTTTGAGCCGAGATCGCTTTCCTTCTTGAGCGCTTCCTGCTCGATCTTGAGCCGGATGATCTCTCGGTCGAGCGAATCCAGCTCTTCCGGCTTGGAATCGACCTGCATCTTCAGCCGCGCCGCAGCCTCGTCCATGAGGTCGATCGCCTTGTCGGGCAGGAAGCGGTCGGTGATGTAGCGGTTGGACAGCGTCGCGGACGCCACCAGCGCGGAATCGGTGATCCGCACGCCGTGGTGCTGCTCGTACTTGTCCTTCAACCCGCGCAGGATCGAGATGGTGTCCTCGACCGAGGGCTCGTTGACGAAGATCGGCTGGAAGCGCCGCGCCAGCGCGGCGTCCTTCTCGACGTGCTTCTGGTACTCGTCGAGCGTGGTCGCGCCGATGCAGTGCAGTTCGCCGCGGGCAAGCGCCGGCTTGAGCAGGTTGGAGGCGTCCATCGCACCGTCGGCCTTGCCGGCGCCGATCAGCGTGTGCATCTCGTCGATGAACAGGATGAAGGTGCCGTCGCTCCCGGTGACCTCCTGGAGCACGGCCTTCAGCCGCTCCTCGAACTCGCCGCGGTATTTTGCACCCGCAATCAGCGCGCCCAAATCAAGCGACAGCAGCTTCTTGTCCTTCAGGCTCTCGGGCACATCGCCGTTGACGATGCGCAGCGCGAGGCCCTCGGCGATGGCGGTCTTGCCGACGCCGGGCTCGCCGATCAGGACGGGATTGTTCTTGGTCCGCCGCGACAGCACCTGGATGGTGCGGCGGATCTCCTCGTCGCGGCCGATGACCGGATCGAGCTTGCCGTCGCGCGCCGCCTGGGTCAGGTCGCGCGCATATTTCTTCAGCGCGTCATAGGCGTTCTCCGCCGTCGCGGTGTCCGCGGTGCGGCCCTTGCGCAGCGCCTCGATCGCAGCGTTGAGATTTTGCGGGGTGACGCCGCCCTTGTTGAGGATGGTGCCGGCTTCGCTGGTCTTCTCCAGCGTCAGCCCGAGCAGCAACCGCTCGACGGTGACAAAGCTGTCGCCCGCCTTCTCGCCGGCCTTTTCGGCCGCGTCGAAGGTGCGCGCGAGCTCGGGCGCTAAATAGATCTGCCCGGCGCCGCCGCCGCTGACCTTTGGCACCTTGTTCAGGGCGTCCTCGGTCGCCTTCAGAATTGCGCGGGAATTGCCGCCGGCGCGGTCTATGAGACCGGCAGCGAGCCCCTCATTGTCGTCGAGCAGCACCTTCAACAGGTGAAGCGTGGAAAACTGCTGATGCCCCTCGCGCATCGCGAGCGACTGCGCGGACTGGATGAAGCCCCTGGAGCGTTCGGTATATTTGTCGATATTCATGTCTTTTCTGTCCCTCGGCCTGCCCTCGGGGCCCTCTAAGGCACCCCAAACGGGCATCTTCATTGGGTTTCCGCCCGATGCGTTGACGTTCCTCAACCAGCAAGCGGTCGTTATCAGCCGGCGCTGGCGCCGACCTGACCCAGATGTGGGAAGCGCACCTTTCGATCGGAAGAGGCACGTTCACAATTTCGTGCTCAGATCGGCCGGCTTGGCGGGTACGGGTCGAATCCCTAAAGTAGCCGCATGACAGCCAGCCAGACCGCCGAAATCGCCGGCCTTTACCGCTACCCGATCAAGGGCCTGACGCCGGAAGCCCTGCTCCGGGTCCCCTTGCGGTCCGGTCAGACCCTGCCCGCCGACCGCCGCTATGCCATCGAGAACGGGCCCAGCGGGTTCGACCCTGATGCCCCCGAGTGGAAGCCGAAAATCCAGTTTCTGATGCTGGCGCGCAATGAGCGGCTGGCTGCCCTCGACGGCCGGTTCGAGGACGCCACCAACCGCCTGACCATCCGCAAGGAGGGCCAGATCGTCGCCAGCGGCGATCTCGAGACCGCGGCCGGGCGTGCGGCGATCGAGGCC
The DNA here is from genome assembly GCF_019455395.1 of Bradyrhizobium sp. BR 10261. Classification (NCBI taxonomy): domain Bacteria; kingdom Pseudomonadati; phylum Pseudomonadota; class Alphaproteobacteria; order Hyphomicrobiales; family Nitrobacteraceae; genus Bradyrhizobium; species Bradyrhizobium sp. BR 10261. Next base: position 26,210 of record NZ_JACOFQ010000007.1, on the reverse strand, counting down.
TACTTCACGGAGAATTTTCAGCCGGAGTTGAAGGGCCCGCCGAAAGTCCTGTCCGGCCGCGATCACAGCTTTTCCGACGTCGCCCGCAAGGTCGTGTCGATCATCAATCTCGACAGCGTCCGCGCCATCGAGGCCATGCTCGGCGGCACCGCCGTCAATCCCCTGCGCTTCCGCGCCAATCTCTACGTGAAGGGCTGGCCGGCCTGGTCCGAACTCGACCTCGTCGGCCAGACGCTTGCGATCGGGCAGGCCCGGCTGAAGGTGGTCAAGCGCATCGTCCGCTGTCCAGCCACGAATGTGGACCCGGTGACGGCGAAGCGCGATCTCGAAATACCGCCGACGCTGTCGCGCCATCTCGGCCACATGGACTGCGGCATCTATGCCGAGGTGGTGGCCGACGGCGAGATCGGCGTGGGAGATGCGGTGGCGGTGGAACAGCCGAGATTGGTGTGAACAGGCACCGCTGCCGTAGGGTGGGCAAAGCGCAAGCGTGCCCACGCCTTTTCCGCGATGGAGAGAAATGGTGGGCACGGCGCTTCGCGCCTTTGCCCACCCTACTGCACCTTCACACCATCAATTCGGCATCACATAGGCATAGATCCGGCCGCGCGAGATCGGGGCTTCTCGGACGCGGTTGCCATTGTTGCCCGAGATCATGATCGGATTCCCCTGCGCATCGATGCCGGTGATGATGCCGACATGACCGCCGCGGCCGCCGCGCGACATCACCGCGATGGCGCCGACCTGCGGGCCGGAGACGCGCGTGCCGTAATGCGCGAACGAGTTCGCCATGTCCGATCCGGTGCCTTGGTGGCCGGTTTTCTCAAGCACCATGTTCATGAAGCGCGCGCACCACAGGCTGCCGCGCCCCGTCGGGTTGCCGCCGAGATAGCGGCGCGCCTCGGACACGAGGCCTGAACCGCCGCCGAAGCCGCCGCTCATCGTCGCACCGCCGCTGCTGGCGCTCGGATCATAGCTGGCCTGTGCGTTGGCGAATCCACCTGCCTGCAACTGCGCCGCGCTGCGCTCGAAGCGCGAGCTGCGGGCCGACTGCCTGATGTGATGATGCCTGCTGGCGTGATGCACGTAAGCGTGCCGCTCTGCGCTGTGATGATGATGCGGCCGCGCTGAGGCCGGAGAAACGAACGCGGCAATGGCCGCGAAGAACAACGCCAGCGCGACAACACGACGCGACAGGCGGGACGCAAACAACTCAAACATACTTCATCCTTCGTTGACACCCCCACTTCCCAAGGTCGGCCCGTGCGACGGCCAACATCGACGGGGCCGTTAAGCCGTCCGATGTGGCGAGAAAAAGACGTGGTGGCCCGCGAATAGCTGAGATGATCTTGCGGCAATGCTCTGATGGAGCTGCCTTATTGCGGACATCTGCATTAACTGCGATCCTGAACTTGCGGCTTGCAGAGAGGGAAACAGTTAATGCCCCACGCCACCACCAGGGACGACGTCCGCATCTATTTCGAAGAAGCAGGTCAGGGAACGCCGATCATTTTTCTGCACGAGTTCGCGGCCGACTACAGCAATTGGGAGCCGCAGATGCGTTACTTCTCGCGTGGCCACCGCTGCATCACCTATTCCGCGCGCGGTTACATGCCATCCGACGTGCCCGATGGCGAGGTCTACACTTACAAGCACTTCTACACCGATGCGCTCGCGGTGCTCGATCATCTCGGAATCGAGCGCGCGCATCTCGTCGGCCTGTCGATGGGCGCCTACTCATCGCTCCAGATCGGATTGAACGCACCACAGCGCGCGCTGTCGATGACGCTCGCCGGCGTCGGCTCCGGCTCGGAGCTCGAGAATTTGGAAGCCTGGCGCAAGCAGTGCCGCGCCAATGCCGAGCAGTTCGAGACGCTGGGCTCGGCAGAAGTCGCAAAGGTCACCTGCGAGGCGCCGAGCCGGATTCCCTTCCTGGTGAAGGACCCGCGCGGTCATGCCGATTTCTATGCTGCACTGGCGCGGCACGATGCCAAGGGTTCGGCCAACACGATGCGCGGCTTCCAGGGTGGCCGGCCGTCGATCTACACGCTGACGGAAGCGATCAGGAGCGTGACGACGCCGGCGCTGATCATCTGCGGCGACGAGGACGATGCCTGCATCGGCGCGAGCCTGTTCCTGAAGAAGCATCTGCCGGCCGCGGGCCTCGCGATGTTCCCGAAGTCGGGCCACGTGCTGAATCTCGAAGAGCCGGCACTGTTCAACGAGAGCGTGGAGCGGTTCGTGACGCTGGTGGAAGCCGGCCGCTGGCCGGCACGCGATCCGCGGTCGGTGGCTGTGAATTGACTTGTCATTCCGGGATGCGCCGATAGGCGCAGGCCCGAATCCATCAAGCGGCAGAGACTGAGGCAAAATGGATTCCGGGCTCGATGCTTCGCATCGCCCCGGAATGACGCCTACGGCGTCACTTCCCCAGTCCCCGGCTCAGCAGGAACACGCCCTGCTCGCCGAACAGATTCCACACCCACCAAGGCAGCCGCAGCCGCAGCGGACGGCCGTAGAGGTCGAGCGCCTCGGCGCGCTCCATCTTGACGTGGATTTCGTCGCAGAGCTCGACGAAGTCCTTGATGGTGCAGAAATGGATGTTGGCGGTGTCGTACCAGCTCGCCGGCAGGTTCTCCGTGCGCGGCATGTGGCCGCCGATCAGGAGCTGCAGGCGCATCCGCCAGAAGCCGAAATTCGGGAACGAGACGATGGCGCGGCGGCCGATGCGCAACAGATTCTCCAGCACGACCTTGGGCTGACGCGTCGCTTGCAGCGTCTGCGACAGGATCACGTAGTCGAAGGCATCATCGGGGTAATTGACGAGGTCGGTGTCGGCATCGCCCTGCACCACGGCAAGACCCTTGGCCACGCAGCGGTTGACGCCCTCGCGCGACAGCTCGATGCCGCGGCCGTCGATGCCGCGGGTCTCCAAGAGCTGAAGCAGATCGCCGTCGCCGCAGCCGACGTCGAGCACCTTCGAACCCGGCTTGACCATTTCGGCGACCAGCAGATGGTCGGCGCGAAATGGGCCCGACTGTTCGGCCGCGAGGCCGTTCAGCGGCAATACTTGCTGCACCGGCATCGCTAGCCGTCCTTGTTCGTGAGTCCGCGCGCCTTGCCTGCGGATTGCAGGAAGGCGCGGGAGATGTCGAAGAATTCGGGCACGTCGAGCAGGAAGGCATCGTGGCCGCGATCGGTCTCGATCTCCGCGAACGACACCCGCGCGCTCGACGCATTCAGCGCATGCACCAGCGCGCGCGATTCTGAAGTCGGGAATAGCCAGTCGCTGGTGAAGGAGACCACGCAGAACCGCGTCTCAATCCCTGCGAACGCCTTCGCCAGCACGCCGCCATGGTCGGCGGCGATGTCGAAATAGTCCATCGCGCGGGTCAGATAGAGATAGGAATTGGCGTCGAAGCGCTCGACGAAGGACGATCCCTGGTAGCGCAGATAGGACTCGACCTGGAAATCGGCGTCGAACGAGAAGGTCGGCAGCTCGCGGTCCTGCATGCGGCGGCCGAACTTGCGATGGAGCGCGGCGTCCGACAGATAGGTGATGTGCGCGGCCATGCGCGCGACCGCGAGGCCGCGGTGCGGATGGATGCCCTGATCGGCATAGGCGCCATTGTGCCAGTCGGGATCGGCCATCACAGCCTGGCGGCCGAGCTCGTGGAAGGCGATATTTTGCGCCGAGTGCCGCGTCGAACAGGCGATCGCCAGCGCGGAATAGACGCGCGCAGGGTACGCAGCGGTCCATTGCAGCACTTGCATGCCGCCCATCGAGCCGCCGACGACGGCAAACAGCGTATCGATGCCAAGCCGGTCGATCAGCATCGCCTGCGCGCGCACCATGTCGGGAATGGTGATGACAGGGAAATCCAGGCCCCACACCTTGCCGGTGGCAGGATTGATCGAGGCGGGTCCGGTCGAGCCCATGCAGCCGCCGATCACGTTGGAGCAGATGATGAAGTATTTGCTCGGATCGAGCGGCCGGCCGGGGCCGACCAGCGTCTCCCACCAGCCGGGTTTGCCGGTGACCGGATGGACATTGGCGACGTGCTGGTCGCCGGTCAGCGCATGGCAAATCAGCACCGCATTGGAGCGATCGGCGTTGAGCTCGCCATAGGTCTTGTAGGCAATTTGGAACGGGGTGAGATCGACACCGCAATCGAGCCGCAGCGGTTGCTCGGCGCCGAACCGCGCAACCTCTGAACTCGGATGATCGACCTCATGCGACCGATCGTCGGCACTGATCGTGGGACTTGGAATCGCAGGACTTGGGATCGTAGGACTTGGGACCGACTTGACGCCAACCATCTCTGACCATCGACCTCGTTTGCGATCGGACGTGAGACCGCGATGAAATCAGGCCATGAAAAACCCGGCCTGAACGATAGGTTCGGCCGGGATCAGAAGCGTCCCCGGCCTGTTTAGCGAGTTTTTTAACGTGGCTGCAAGCCGGCCGGCTCAAATGACCACGGAACGGGCAAAAACCTACCGGCTTGGGCCGATTTCGTCAAGTCGCGGTACGGATCGGCCAAAATCGTCTCTCAACCGGCTGCCTTGCAGGCCGTCATTTCTCTTTGCTTTCGCCGCCCCGACTGCCTAATCAGGACATTCTCTCCGAAGCCTCATAACCGCCTAGTCAGATATGTCCCAACGTCCGCCCGCGCCACCATCGCTGCAGGAATTGCGCAAGGAGATCGACGCGATCGACGAGGCCATGCATCGCCTGTTGATGCAGCGCGGCGACATCATCGACCGCCTGATCCAGGTGAAGCAGACCCAGGAGGTCGGCTCGGCGTTCCGGCCCGCGCGCGAGGCGTCGATGATGCGCGAGATCGTGCAGCGGCATCGCGGCATCCTGCCGCTCGACACGGTCGAAAGCATCTGGCGCGTCATCATCTCGACCTTCACCTATGTGCAGGCGCCGTTCTCCGTGCATGCCGACATCTCGGCGAGCGAGCCCGCGATGCGCGATTCCGTGCGCTTCCATTTCGGCTTCACGGTGCCGTATGTCGCGCATTTCAGTGCGCAGGCGGCGGTCGAGGCGGTGGCGAAATCCAAGGGTGACCTCGCGCTGGTCTCGGCGACATCGAGCCGCACGCCGTGGTGGCTGGAGCTGGAAGCCGTGGGCGCGCCGAAGATCATTGCGCGCATGCCCTTCGTCGAGCGCGCCGACCATCCGGCGTCGCTGCCGGTGTTCGCGATCTCGCGCGTCGCCGACAGCGCCGTGGTGACCGAGGTCGAGACCTTCAGCGTGCGCGTGTCGGGGTGGAACGCCGAGGTCGCGCGGGCGCTGTCGCCGCTCGCCGAGATCGTGGCGGTGCCCGATACCGCCTTCGATGGCGCGGCGCTGCTGGTCTCGGTCACATCAGCCACCAGCATCGACAAGATCAAGGCTGCCCTGATCGAAGCGGGGGCCTCGGTGCGCTCCACGGCCCTCGTCGGCAGCCACGCAACGCGCTATACGGTGCCCCCGACCGGGTCGTAAATCGCGTACCGCCCAAAGCCTATCCGGAGTTGAAGATGTCCCGCCCCATGCCGAATCCCGGCATTCTCGATATTGCGCCCTACACGCCCGGCAAGACCCCGGTCGCCGAGCCGGGCCGCAAGGTGTTCAAGCTCTCGGCCAACGAGACGCCGTTCGGGCCTTCGCCCAAGGCGATCGAGGCCTTCAAGCACGTCGCGGATCATCTGGAAGACTATCCTGAGGGAACCTCGCGCGTGCTGCGCGAGGCGATCGGCCGCCACTACGGGCTCGATCCCAACCGCATCATCTGCGGCGCCGGCTCGGACGAGATCCTCAACCTGCTCGCCCACACTTACCTCAGCCATGGCGACGAGGCGATCTCCACCACACACGGCTTCCTGGTCTACCCGATCGCCACTATGGCCAACGGCGCCAAGAACGTGGTGGCGGCCGAGAAGAACCTGACCGCCGACGTCGACGCCATCCTGAAAGCGGTGACGCCGAAGACGAAGCTGGTCTGGCTCGCCAACCCCAACAACCCGACCGGCACTTATATCCCGTTCGACGAGGTCAAGCGCCTGCGCGCCGGCCTGCCCTCGCACGTGCTGCTGGTGCTTGATGCGGCCTATTGCGACTACGTCTCCCGTAACGACTACGAGATGGGGATCGAGCTGGTCGCCACCACCGAGAATACGGTGGTGACGCACACCTTCTCCAAGATCCACGGCCTTGCGGCGCTGCGCGTCGGCTGGATGTTCGGCCCCGAGCACATCATCGACGCCGTCAACCGCATCCGTGGCCCCTTCAACGTATCGACGCCGGCGATGTATGCCGCGGTCGCCGCGATCGAGGACACCGCGCATCAGGCGATGTCGAAGCAGTTCACCGAGACCTGGCGCAACTGGCTCAGTGAAGAGATCACCAAGCTCGGGCTGAAGGTAACCCCCGGCGTTGCCAATTTCGTGCTGATCCACTTTCCGGAAAGTGGCAAGACGTCGGAAGCGGCCGACGCCTATCTCACCAGGCGGGGCCTCGTGCTGCGCGCGCTGAAGAACTATGGCCTGCACCATCAGCTGCGCATGACCATCGGCACCGAGGAGGCCAACCGCCTCGTCGTCGAGGCGCTGCGCGACTTCATGGCCAGCAAATGAGCGTGGACCCGCACTTCCAGCGCGTCGCCCTGATCGGCTTCGGCCTGATCGGCGGCTCGATCGCGCGCGCCGCGAAGCTTCAAGGCTTGGCCGGCGAGATCGTCACCACCGCGCGCTCGGAGAAGACGCGCGCGCGGGTGCTCGAGCTCGGTATTGTCGATCATGTGGTGGCGACCAATGCGGAAGCGGCGAAGGATGCCGATCTCGTCATCCTCTGCATTCCCGTCGGCGCCTGCGGCGAGGTGGCGCAGGAGATATCAGCGCATCTGAAGCCCGGTGCCGTCATCTCCGACGTCGGCTCGGTCAAGGGCGCGGTGGTCAAGGACATGGCGCCGCATCTGCCGAAGAATGTTCATTTCGTGCCGGCGCATCCCGTGGCGGGCACCGAGCATTCGGGGCCGGATTCCGGCTTCGCCGAGCTCTTCATCAACCGCTGGTGCATCCTGACGCCGCCGGAAGGCACTGATGCCGATGCCACCGCGCATTTGCGCGCGTTCTGGGCGGCGATGGGCGCCAAGGTCGAGGTGATGACCCCGGATCATCATGATCTCGTGCTCGCGATCACCAGCCATCTGCCGCATCTGATCGCCTACACCATCGTCGGCACTGCCGACGAGCTGGCGCAGGTGACGGAATCGGAAGTCATCAAATTCTCCGCCGGCGGCTTCCGCGACTTCACCCGCATCGCGGCCTCCGATCCGACGATGTGGCGCGACGTCTTCCTCGCCAACAAGGACGCGGTGCTCGAAATGCTCGGCACCTTCACCGAGGATTTGGCAAAACTCACCCGCGCGATCCGTCGCGGTGACGGCGAGGCGCTGTTCGACCACTTCACCCGCACCCGCGCCATCCGTCGCGGCATCGTCGAGATCGGCCAGGATTCGGCCGCGCCCGACTTCGGTCGACAGCATGGGCAGCTCGACAAGAAGCCGTAGCGAGCAGCGATCCATCAAGAGTGACTCCGAGATCAGCGATCGACCTCGCCGAAGACGATGTCGAGCGACCCCAAAATCGCGGAGACGTCGGCGAGCAAATGCCCCTTGCAGAGAAAATCCATCGCCTGCAGATGGGCAAATCCCGGCGATCTGCTGGGGACCGAAATTGATGGTGAATTTCTGAGGCTGGAGGACTGCTCGGGCATTCCGCTTCCGATTGACGACATTGCTCGCCATCACCATAGCCGCAACCTGCATTGGATGATTCACACAGGTTAAGACTTGCCTCGAATTCCGGGCCAGCCGGGGGAGCCTCAGGCGATTAGGAACGTCTCTTCTCGGACGGCGTTCGAAGCTGAATCTCAAGCTCCGATGAGATGCACCACTCTTGCTGCTCCCGCCGTCACCGGCTTCACGACGAGCTCCGGCGTCTCAACCGCCAAGACCGCTATTTCCTCCAACGGAGCTGAATCGGAACCATGGCTGACGATCCGCCTCTCACCGCGTTGGTATTCTCCGGCGGTCTGGGACTCGGCGCTTATCACGGCGGTGCGTTCGAAGCCTTTACCGCCATGTCGCTTTCCGCCAGCTGGGTTACGGGCTCGTCGGCCGGCGCGATCTCCGCCGCGCTCATCGCCGGAAATGCTGCGGCCGATCGGGTCCAGAGCTTACGCAGCTATTGGCGCGCGCCAGAGGCTCCTAGAGGGACGCCAAGGGCCGACCGTCACTTGCTTGCCTGGATGCACGCGATCAACACGCATTTGTTCGGCCATACGGGCTTTTTCCGTCCTCGTCTCCCTTTCCCGACATCTCATTTCGGCGGCCTGTACGATCTCGCCCCAACGCGCGAGCGCTTGCGGAGGCTGATCGACTTCGGTCGCCTGAACGACGGCGATCCGCGCCTCACGATCTGTGCAACCGACCTCGAAAGCGGCGACGCCATCTTGTTCGACTCCGCATCAGAGCGGATCGAGATGGACCACATTCTGGCCAGTTGTGGTTTCCTTCCCGAATTCGGCCCGGTCCAGATTGCCGGCAAATGGCTTGCCGATGGTGGCTTCTCGTTGAACGCGCCCTTCGACCCCGTGCTTGAAGCGACCACCTCGCTCCGTCTCTACATCATCGACCTTTTTGCGCGTGACGGACAGGCTCCCGACGGCATCGAAGCCGCAACCGAGCGCAAGAGCGACCTGACATTTGGCAACCAGACCTTTTACCGGCTTCGTCATGCCCTCGAAGCTCGCCAGCTCCGGGCCGAACTGCAGGGCCTGGCCCCTGATGACCAAATCTATCTCTTGAGCTACCGGCCAGGGCTGGAGGAAGCCGGCCCGGAAAAGTCCTTTGATTTGTCGGAAACGGCCATGGCGCAGCGATGGCGGGCGGGTTTCTTGGACATGCAGGCGGCAGAAGCCGCTCCGGACCGGGATGGAATTCGACGCGTGCGCCGCTGACCTGGCGGGCCCCACACGACGCGCATTGGGCCCGACCGGGACATGGCTGGGCCCAACTCCGCGACGTGCGAGATCTCAAGGGGGATGCGGCTGTTGGCCCTTGGTCGCGCGGATCACCGTGGGGCACGGTGATGTCGCAGAAGGCGCGTTGGCCATGGTGTTGCGGTGCAGGATTCGCGATAGCGCGATCCAACGTGGCTGGCCCGCGCGTCTCCCACTGCGCGAACGCAGGCGTCGTGAGCGCGGCCGCGACCGCGATACGTGATCACGATCCAGCGAAGAGATCGTGACGTCAGTTCGTGGTCTCCATCCGGGCTACACGAGACAGCTAATACAGCGGCGGGATTTGGCCGACCTTGAACGGGCCGAGCAGCACGGCGCCGTCGGCGAATTTCAGCGGGAAGCTGCGCGCCTTCTTGCCCTCGAGCGTGCTCTCGGTGCCGATCGAATTGATGCCGGCAGCGACGCCGGTATTGGCGTTCTGCTTGATGACCTTGCCGAGGCCGGGAACGGCACGGTCGAGCGCGCCGAACAGATTGTTGAGGTCCTGCGACTTCACGCCGGGCGCGACGCGGTCGAGCGTGGCCTGGGGCACGCCCTCCTCCAGCATCTTCTCGATGCCGAGCGCGGGGATGACGCGCTCGAGTCCGGTCACCGTCATCTGCAATTCGCCGTCCAGTCGGCCATTGGCCGAGAGGCCCAGCGTGCCGGCCGCGACCGCGATCATCTCGCCCTGCTGGATGCGCGACTGCACGATCTCGATATGGCCGCCGGCGGCCTGGATCTCGCGAAAGCGCTGCGGCCATGGCTTTGGCGTGAGATCGGAAAGGCCGGTGATCTTGGCGCGCGTGTCCGCTTCGAACGGCTCAGCGAGCAACGGATGCACGCCCTGGACGCTGCCCTGCGAGATATGGAGCACGGTCTCGATCACAGGATGAGCCGACGTCGATCCATCGGCGAGGCGACCATGCAGCTCGATCTGCCTGGCGCGCGCGAGCGGCACCTGCACGCTGCCGTCCATCCTGTTAAGGCTGGGATCGTCGAACACGATGGAGGCGCGCTCCGGCACCGCCGGCAGACCGATCACGCTGCTGCGGCCCTTGCTCCAGTTCACCACGAAAGTGTTTTGCGTCACGCCGTCGACCAGCGTTGCCGGCGCAGTGAATTCCGCAATGACGTGCTTGGGATCGTAGACCTGCCCGACGACCAGGATGTTGTCGAGCCCGGCCGTGAACGGCGTCTTGCTCGCATTCTGCGACACCAGGGCGACGCTCGCGCCGGAGCACTGGACCTCGAAGCGGAACGGGAAACCCGCGATCGAGCGCTTGGCGCAATCATAGATGCGGCCGGCTTTGGCCTCCTGCGCGCGCCAGGCATCGACAGCGATCGCGGCCTGCGAGGCCGCATAGAACCAGAAGCCGCTCCAGGCGGCCGCGAGGATCAGGAGGAGGACGGGGGCAATGAAAAGGCCCCAGCGGGAGCGTCGGCCTGCGGCAATGGTCATATTGGACATGCGGCGACCCTTTGACCCCAGATTTTGTCAAATGTAAGCGAGGTTGGTCCTCGACAAAAGGCGGAGAAATGACTTCGCTTCGGAGCCGGGTTCTGGTAGCCGTGCCCGAAATGTCGGAAATCATCCATCCCACCGTCACGTCAGCCAAGGGCGACCTCTGGGTGTTCGGCTACGGATCGCTGATGTGGCGGCCGGGCTTCGAATTCGAGGAGCGCGTCCCGGCGCGGCTGGTCGGCGAGCACCGCGCGCTCTGCGTCTATTCCTTCGTGCATCGCGGCACGCCGGAGCAGCCGGGCCTTGTGCTGGGGCTCGACCGCGGCGGCGCCTGCCGCGGCATCGCGTTCCGTGTCGCCGAAAAGAACCGCGCCGACGTGGTTGCTTACTTGCGCGCGCGCGAGCAGGTAACGTCGGTCTACCGCGAGGTGATGCGCTCGGTGTGGCTGGAGAACGATGCGCGACAGCGCGTCAGCGCGCTCGCTTATGTCGTCGACCGCGGTCATGTGCAATATGCCGGCCGGCTCTCGCTCACAGAGCAGCACCGCCACGTGCTCCAAGGCCACGGCCAATCCGGGGCCAACCGCGACTATGTCACCGCGACCGTGAAGGCGATCGAAGCCGAAGGCTTTCGCGACAAGCAATTGCATCAGCTCGCGATGATGCTGCATGGCGAGGCGCATTCGTCGCACGTTCAGGCTCCGAGCGAGGCACGGTCACTAAAGCGCAGGCCAGACATGCTCTGAACATGTTGCCGCTCACGAAACCCTGCCCAGGGGCGCAATCACTTTAATCCCTCTGCGACGGGGGCATGCGCTACGGCCGTGCAGCCCACGACCTCTCCTCCGCGTTTAGGAAGGACGATGTGTGATTATGGATCATCTGATCGTATAATGGGTTTTGGCGAATGCCGGGATACCCGGTTTTAGCAGTGTTGTTGCGACGCATGATCGTGGGGGCGACAGTCCTCACTGGGAAGGACCAACCGCATGGCTCAGATAGCGAATTTGGCTGTACTCTCGTCCCTGGTCTTGTTGACGTCGGGTGTGCCGGGACCGGCGCAAGCCCAGCAAAGCAGCATGGGCTTCTTCATAACCAGTGTGGGGCTCGGCAAGGGCGGGGACCTCGGTGGGATCGACGGCGCCGATCGACATTGCCAGACCCTCGCCGAGGCCGCAGGCGCGGGCGGCAAAACCTGGCACGCCTATCTTTCGACGCAGGGGCCGAATGCGATCAACGCCAAAGACCGGATCGGGAGCGGTCCCTGGTCCAATGCCAAGGGTACACAGATCGCGGCAAGCGTGGCCGACCTGCACAGTGACAATAACAAGATCAACAAAGAGACCGCCCTCGACGAGAAGGGCATGACGGTCAAGGGCCGCAGCGACACTCCCAATCAACATGACATGCTCACCGGCACACAACACGATGGCACGGCCATTCCGGGCGCAGACGCGACCTGCAGTAACTGGACCAACAGCACTGACGGACAGGGTAGCGCGATCGTCGGACACCATGACCTGATCGGCAACACTCAGGGTCCGAATTTCTGGAACTATTCGCACAAGACGCCGGGTTGTTCCCCGGCGAACTTGCAGCGCGTCGGTGGAGCGGGTTTGTTTTACTGTTTCGCCACCAACTGAGTTCGGCCGACCGTTCCTGGACCGAGGAATCAGAGCGCAGAAATTCTGCGCTCGCTGGTCGTTGCTTTTTCTCGTTCGCATCTCGTCGCACTGACGCGGTCGCGCTCCCGATCGACGAAACAGCCAATCTGCTTGCCGAAAGTCTTGCGCGAGGGCGGCTAGGGGAACAAGCCGTCGGCGACGACACAAAAGGCGATCTAGCTGCCCGAGGCCCCGTAGCTCGGCGAGCTGCCGATCAACCGCTCCTGCTCTTTCCGACCGGCTTCGACGATGCGGCTGGTCGCATCCTCGATCACGGTTTGCACGCGCGAGAGAAACTCATCCTTGGGCAGGCCCGGCGGCAGCGGATCGAGGAACTCGACGACCAGAGTGCCGGGATAACGCATGAAGGTGCGGCGCGGCCAGAACAGGCCGGAATTGAGCGCGATCGGCAGGCACTGCACGCCGCAGGATGAATAGATCTGCGCAAAGCCGGTCTTGTAATCCGGCGGCGCCCCGGGCGCGCGGCGCGTGCCTTCCGGAAAGATGACGAGCTGGCCGCCGGCGCGCACCGCCTCGCGCGCGCGCCGCGTCATGTCGAGCAGCGCCTTCACGCCGGCTTTGCGATCGATCGCAATCATGCCTGTCTTGACCAGAAACTGACCGAACACCGGAATCTGCATCAGCTGGCGCTTGAGGATGAAGATCGGGCGATCAAAGAAGCCCGGCAGCACGAAGGTCTCCCAGAACGATTGGTGCTTCGCGACGATCACCAGCGGCCCTTGCGGAATCTTCTCGACGCCGCGGAATTCGACCTTGATGTTGCAGACCACGCGCATCAGGACAAGCGTCGCCTTCGCCCACCATTGCGCAACCGTCAGCATGGCGCGCGGCGGCAACGCGAAGGTCGGTAGCGCCACGATCGCAAGGCACACCAGCACGGTGTAGAACAGCACGTTGAACAGCAGCGAGCGAAGGAAAATCAGGAACATCAGGAATCCAATCAATTGGCCTGAGCGGTGGCGGGCCGCCTGGATTGCAGACCAAGAGGCTGCTCCGACATCTCGGGCGAAAGGTCAATCCCGAAATCTTCCAGCCGTACCCTCACCTCGGCCGCGATGTACTTGACATATTCGGACAACAGCAGCCGCAGCGTCGAGGCCGAGGTCCACCACGGCTCCTCGCGCCATTTGTCACCGACCACGGCGAATGGGACCAGCGTGGTCTCCGGCATCGCATGCGAGAATTCCACGAGCGCGCGGGGCATGTGGTAATTCGAGGTGACCACGATCAACGATTTGAAGCCGCGCCCCTGGGCCCAGCGCCGCGCCTCCGCCGCGTTGCCGCGCGTCGTGAGCGCGGTGCGGTCGAGATCGACGCAGCAGGTCATGAAGGACTGGTTCTCCGGCAGGGTCCGGGAGATATCGCTCGCGGTCGAGGTCGGGTGCACGCCCGAGATCAGGAGCCGCTTGCCGTAGCCCGCCGCGAGCAGCTCCATCGCGTCCGAGACGCGCGAGGAGCCGCCGGTGAGGACCACGATGCCGTCAGCCTTGCGATCGGGTGCGATCTCGGCGCCGCGCAATTGCGACAGGAAGGCGACGAAGCCCGCCGCCGCGCCGACAAAGGCGAACGCGATCGTCGACACCACGGTCGCACGGAGCCAGCCGCGCGGCAGTTTCGGCGATCGATCGTCGGTCGGCGAGGTCATGTGATGTCGGTGATCCCTTCCCCGGATGATTTTAAGACGTTTTGAGGCGAAGTGGAGTCCGGTTTGTCGGGCTCAATCCACGTCATTCAGCGTCGCGAACAGGGTCTGGCGCGAGGCGACCGCGGTGATTGCGCCGATCAACACGGCCTGCACCGCGAGCACGACATAGCCTGACGGCCGCAGCGAGAAGGTGCCGAGCAGCGCCGCGAACTGGTCGCCGACGGGGGTGCCGGAAAACCAGCCGGCGATCGACTCGGAGAAGCCGAACAGCAGCATGGCGATGCCGCCGCCGATGACGCCGCCTTCGAGGCCGAGCCGGAGAAAATGCCGCAGGAAATGATTGGCGATGTAGCGGTCGCCGGCGCCGACGAAATGCAGCACTTCGACGATCGGCCGGTTCGCTGCCATTGCGCCGCGGGTTGCGAACGAGACCGAGATGATGGTTGCGATGATGACGAGTGCAAGAATGCCGATGCCGGCCAGCACGGTGGCGTTGGTCATCGAGCGCATCCGTTCGATCCAGGCGCGATGATCGTCGACGCTGGCGCTCGGCGCCACTTGCGTCACGCGCGCACGCAAGCTGCCGAGGTCGAGCGCCGTGCCCGGCTGCACGCGCGCGATGATCATGCGCGGCACCGGCAGATCGTCCATCGACAGGCCGGTGCCGAGCCAGGGCTCAAGCAGCTTGCCGCTTTCGTCCTTGGTGAACGGCTTGACCTCGACAATACCGGGTTGCGCGCGCATCGCCTCGGTGACGGCGGCCGTGTCGCGCTCGATGTCGCGTCCCGATTGCGGGCGGACCTGGATGGTGATTTCGCTGGCGACATCGGACTGCCATTCCGCAGCCGAAGCGCTCACCAGGAGCACCGCGCCCGTTGTCATCGAGGCGAGAAAAGTCATGATGGCGACGACGGCGACCAGCGCACGGCCATGGATCGAGGCGCGCGGCACGATCGGCGAGGTATTGCGCGCCTTGGCCGGCAGCGGCGGACGCTCCTGTCCGAGGTCGACCAACACGCCGCGCTCATCTGGCCTACTCATAGACGTGCAGCCGTCCCTGATGCAGCACGAAGCGGCGCGCTTCATACTGATCCATCAGCGCAATATCGTGGGTCGCGATGATGACGGCGGTGCCTGACTTGTTGAGCTCGATGAAGAGCCGCAGCAGGCGCCGCCCGAGCGTCGGATCGACGCTGCCGGTCGGCTCGTCCGCGAGCAGAAGCTGCGGCCGCGAGATCACCGCGCGCGCGATCGCCGCGCGCTGCTTCTCGCCTCCCGACAGGATCGGCGGCAGCGCATCCATGCGGTCACCGAGACCGACCCAGCGCAAGAGGTCGATGACCTCCTTGCGATAGCTGGATTCGCTGCGGCCCATGACGCGGAACGGCAGCGCCACGTTCTCATAGGTCGTCATGTGGTCGAGCAGGCGGAAGTCCTGCAGCACGATGCCGATGCGCTTGCGCAAATCCGCGATCTCGTCCTTGCCGAGCGTGGAGATGTCGTGGCCGAACAGATTGACGAGGCCGCGCGTCGGCCGGTGCGACAGGAACAACAGGCGCAGCAGCGACGTCTTGCCGGCGCCGGACGGCCCGGTGAGGAACTGGAAGGAATGCGCCGGGATCTGGAAACTGAGGTCGCGCAGGATCTCCGGCCCCAGACCGTAACGCAATCCGACATTTTCGAACCGAACCAAAGCTCAGCTCCGTTCGAGGGGACGTAGCCGCATCGCCAGCGAGGCTTCGCCGCATGCGATCAAGGGGTTGTGCGACCGTTATGGTTTCCGGTTCGTTAACGGTCGCCCTGTAGCATCTCGGGCAGCATTCTTAGAAGTCCCTTCTCGGGCGAACCTTGTCCCAGGAGAATCCTGGCGCCGGGTTCCCCCGCGCCAAGGTCATTGTCGAGGCCGTCCATGCATATCGTCTGCCCCCATTGTATGACATCCTACGCCATCAAGCTTGCGAGCCTGGGCACCAACGGGCGGACGGTCCGCTGCTCCCGCTGCAAGAAAACCTGGATCGCCCATCCCGAGGACGCCGTCGAGGAGGCCGCTGTGCCGGCCATGGCCGCAGCCCGCCAGGCCGACGACCAGTCCGACCTCGCCGAGCAGTGGAACACTTACGCCCAGGACGATAACGCCGCCGAGACGCCCGTGGTCGACAGTCCCTCGATCGCCAGCGACTGGCCGACGGAGGATGCCGCCGAGGCTGAGGACGAATGGTCCGCGGCGGCTCGGGCCGTGGAAGAAGAAGTCGTCGGGGCCCAGCATCAATCCTGGTTCCGCGGCCTGTTCAGCCGTCGCGGCGCCAAAGTGAGCCGGCCGACGCCCATTGTTGCCCCGCGCAGATCCTATTACGGCCTGCCGGTCGCCTGCGCTGCCATGGGCGCGCTGGTGCTGGCCCTGGTGATCTGGCGCGGCGACATGGTCCGCCTGCTGCCGCAGACCGCGGCCTTCTACAGGCTGGTCGGGCTGGAGGTGAACCTGCGCGGGCTCGCCTTCAAGGACGTCAAGCTCTCGACCGAGACCGTGGACGGTAAGCAGGTGCTGGTCATCGAGGGCGTGATCGTCGGCCAGGGCAAGAAGCCGCTCGACATACCGCGCCTGCGCTTTGCGGTGCGCGACGCGCAGGGCGCCGAGATCTACGCCTGGAATTCGGTGCTGGAGCAGACCGTGCTGCAACCCGGCGAACGCGCCTTCTTCCGCTCGCGCCTCGCCTCGCCGCCGCCGGAAGGCCGCAATATCGACGTTCGCTTCTTCAACCGGCGCGACATCGCCGGCGGTTAGCGTATAGTCAGGCCTTGTAGAGTCCGCACGGGAGGGTTGGTCCCAAGGATCGTCTCATGCCAAAAGTGTTGATCGCCGACGACGAGGATTCGATGCGCCAGCTGGTGGCGCGCGCCATCGCCATGGACGGCCACGAAATCGTCACCGCGCAGGACGGCGCCGAAGCGCTGGAGATCCTGACCCGCGAGGACGGCGCGTTCGATCTGTTGCTCACCGATATCCAGATGCCGGTCATGGACGGCATCGCGCTCGCCCTCTCCGCCGCGCGCGACTTTCCGCAATTGACCATTCTCCTGATGACGGGCTTTGCCGACCAGCGCGAGCGCGCCTCGAATTTGAATGCGCTGGTGCACGACGTCGTGACCAAGCCGTTCTCGGTCGCGGATATCCGCACGGCGGTGGCGGATGCGCTCGCGGCGAAGAAGGGGTAGCGACGAGTTTCGCCGAACATTCCGCTGTCATGCCCCGGCTTGACCGGGGCATCCAGTACGCCGCGGCCTATCGAGGAATCACAACCGTCTCTGGGATACTGGATCGCCCGATCAAGTCGGGCGATGACAGCGAGATTGTGGTGGACTGCCCTCAAAAATCCTTCAGCAGCCGCTCGATATAATCGAGCTCGATCTGCGGGCGCGAGGGGTCGCCGAGGCGGCGGCGGAGTTCTTCCAGAATGCGGCGGACGCGCTGGACGTCGATCTCGCCGGGGATCCTGACCGTGTAATCGTCGCCATATTCGTGGCCACGCAGCGGACGGCCGAGCGGGTCGGTCTGGTTGCCGCCGCTTTGCTGGCGACCGGCACGGTTGCCGGGACCATCGCCCTGGCCATCGCCGTCACCCTGCTGCATCGCCTCGGCCATCTTCTGCGCACCCTTGCGCATCGCGTCCAGCGCCTTGCCCTGGGAATCGACCGCGCCGTCAGCATTGCCTTCGCCCAGCTTCGAGCCCGCATCACCCATGGCGTTGTCGGCGGAATCGAGCCCGCCATCATCATCACCCTGGTCGGCATCCTGATCGCCGTCCTGACCGGACTGCGCCTGGTCGCCTTGCTGGCCTTCCTGGCCCTTTTGTCCCTTCTGGCCTTTCTGACCCTTCTGCGAGAGGCCGCGCTTGGCCATTTCATCCTGGAGCTTCTTCAAGCGATCGCGCAGCGCCTGCTGGTCCTGCTGCAGATCCGACATCGACTGGTCGCCCTGCTGCTGCTTGCCGCGCATACGATCGCGCCGGGAATCCTGGCCCTGCTTGTAGGTCTTGTCGCGCAATTGCTGCTGCTTGCGGATCATGTCGCCGAGCTCGTTGAGCGCCTGCTCCATGTCACTCTCGCCGGACTGCCCCGGCTGCGCCATCTGGAGGCCCTCCAGCATCTGCTGAAGCTGGTCGAGCAGCTGCTTGGCCGCATCCTTGTCGCCCGAGCGTGACAGGCGCTCCATGCGGTCGATCATGTTCTGCAGGTCCTGCTGGCGCAGGATCTTGGTGTTGGGATCGAGCGGACGCGCGAGATTTTGCGCATCCTTGTTGTTGCGGAACTGCTCGGCAAGCTGGCGCATGAAATTGTCCAGCGCCGCCCTCAGGTCCTGCGTGAGCTTCTTGATCTCCTCGTCGCTGGCGCCGCGGTCCAGCGCCTGCTTCAGCGCGTCCTGCGCTGCGCGGAGCGCCTTCTCGACATCGGAGATGTTGCCGTCCTCGATCGTCACCGCGAGGGCCCACAGGCTCGCCACCACCTCGCGCAGCGCATCATCGGTGCGCGCCGCCTCGAGCTGGCGGGTGACGCTGTAGAGGCCGAGATATTGCCCGGTCTCCTGCGTGAACAGTTCCGGCGCGATCATCAGCGCATCGAGCGCGGTGTAGACGTCGGAGTTCTTGTTGGCGTCGAGCGCGAGGATGCGGCGCTGCTCGATCAACGCGCGTGCGAGCGGCTTGGTGAAGAGACGCTCGGGCAGGCGCATGTTGAACGGCTCGCTTCGCGCCTCGTTGCCGGCCTCATCCTTGGCGGTGAGCGTCAGCCTGACATCGGCACCGGCATAGGGATCTTCGCTGAGATCCTTCACCGTCTGGCCGACGCCGTTGCGGGTGCGCGCGTTCGGCAGCACCAGCGGAAACTGCGGCGGCTGGAACAGCGGCCGCGCCGCGGTCTTGGCATCGCCGTCCTTGCTCTCGGTGGGCCGCACGGCAACTTGCGCTTCGGCGCCGGTGACGCCGTAATCGTCCTCGATCTTGTAGACGAGCTGCAGCGCGCCGCGCGCCTGGCGCTCCGGATCCTTGGCGAGCGCGATCGTCGGCGGACGGTCCGGCGTCGCCGCAAAGGCCCATTGCGGCTGGCCCGAGGGCGCGCGGACATGCGCGGTGCCGTCGCCGGTGATGGTGAAATGCTTTTCGTTGGTGCCCTTTGGGGCAGCTTCCTTGGGCTCGGCTTCCTTGAGGCCGCCGGAGACCACGACATCCAGGCTGCCGCCGGAAGAGCGCACGATCAGGGTCGAACCGGCGGGAACGGCGAGCGGGCCGCTCGCTGGCAGCGCGGCCGCCTCCTTGTTGGCGGCCGACAGGATCACCGGCGGCTTTCCGGTGTAGAGCGGCGGGGTGACCCAGGCGTCGACGCGGATATTGGTCGGCGCCAGCACGCCGTTCCAGTCGAACGCCGCCCCTAACCGCATCGCGCGCTCGTCGCCGGCCGCGAAGAAGGTCGCGACCAGCATCACCATCACCAGCGCGCGCAGCGCCCAGGGGTCGTGGATGGCCAGGCGCGGGTGCGGCAGACCGGCGCGGATGCGCTTCAGCGAGGCCAGCGTGCGCTCGCGTTGCGCCTGCCACAGCGCCAGTGCAACCGGATCCTGCGAGGTCAGCGTGTCCGTGAGCGTAGTGGCCGGACGATGGCGAATGCCCGAACCGCGGTCGAGGCGGGCGAGCGCCTCTGCGCGGCTCGGCCAGCGAAACCGAATCAGCGGGAACAGGACGGCAACCGCCAGCCCTGCGAAAATGACGAGGCCGATGGCGCGGGCGACGAAGGGCAGCGCCAACCAGAGACCGGCCCAGGACACCACCAGAAACAGGCCGACAACGGTGAGAACACGCGCCAAACCCGGCCAGACTCGCTCCCACGCGATGGCATAGGTGGACCGCTCAAGGGCCTGCGCCAGCTTCAGCCGCGACAGAGCATCGCCATCACGGATCGGGTCTGACGGGTCGGGGGTGACGCCGTTCAATCAACTCTCCAGGTTACCCGGCGGAGTGGAGCGTACCACAACGGCGGCAGTGAGGCATCCGTTCCTGTACGGGAGACACCCCTTTTCCCGCATAACACGAGGACGTGACTGGCGAGGGGCAACCCCGTAATTTCCGCGGCGCCGCCTGAGGGAAACGAAGGAAACGCCAAAGGAAACACCATGGACAAGAAGATGCATGACAAGGGCCTGGAGGTCCGCAAAGCGGTGCTGGGCGAGGCCTATGTCAACAACGCGCTGAAAAACGTCGACGACTTCAACCGTCCGTTCCAGGCGATGCTCAACGAATACTGCTGGGGCACGGTGTGGGGCCGCGAGGAGTTGCCGCGCAAGACCCGCAGCATGCTCAACATCGCGATGATCGCGATTCTCAACCGCCAGCACGAATTCCGCGCGCATCTGAAAGGCGCGCTCACCAACGGCGTCACCCGCGACGAGATCCGCGAGATCCTGATGCAGGTCGCGATCTATGGCGGCATGCCGGCCGCCGTCGACAGCTTCCGCATCGCGCGCGAGGTGTTCGCGGAGATCGATGGGAAGGCGTGAGGCCAACAAACAGCATTCAACCTAGTGCACTGTCATTGCGAGCGCAGCGAAGCAATCCAGAATCCCTCCGCAGAGACAGACTGGATTGCTTCGCTGCGCTCGCAATGACGACGGGAAGGAAATGACACCATGGACATCGGATTCATCGGGCTTGGAAACATGGGTTTCCCGATGGCACGGAGGCTGATCGAGGCCGGCCACAAGCTTGTCGTGTACGACACCCGCACGGAGGCCGTCGACAGGCTGGTGGCGCGTGGCGCCGCTGCCGCGTCGTCGCCGAAGGATGTCGCCGACAAGGTCGAGACCGTGATGGCAAGCCTGCCGTCGCTGAAGGCCTCGCTCGAGGTCGCCACCGGCGCGAACGGCGTGATCGAGGGCAGCCGGGCAAAACGCTTCATCGACCTGTCGACGGTCGGCTCGCACATGGCTGCGAAAATTCACGGCCTGCTGGCCAGGCGCAACATCGTGCAGATCGACTGCCCCGTCTCCGGCGGCGTCGGCGGCGCCGAGAAGGGCACGCTGGCGGTGATGGTCTCAGGGCCGAAGGCAGAGTTCGAACTGCTCAAGCCTGTTCTCGACGTGATCGGAAAGGTGTTCTTCATCGGCGAGAAGCCGGGCGCGGCGCAGACCATGAAGCTCGCCAACAATTTCCTCTCGGCAACCGCGATCGTGGCGACCTCGGAGGCCGTGGTGATGGGCGTCAAGGCCGGGCTCGATCCCGCCGTGATGATCGACGTCATCAATGCGGGCTCGGGCATGAACACGGCGAGCCGCGACAAGTTTCCGCGCGCGGTGCTGCCGCGCAGCTTCGACTTCGGCTTCGCCACCGGATTGATGGTGAAGGACGTGCGGCTGGCGCTGGAGGAGATGAAACAGCTCGGGCTGTCGATGGAGGTCGCGGATGCGGTCGGGCGTCTCTGGGAGACCGTGATCGCCGCGGAAGGCGCCGAGTCCGATTTCACCGCGGCGATCAAGCCGATCGAGAAGAAGGCGGGCGTGGTGGTTGGCGGGAAGACGGGCGGATTGGCGGGGAAGTAGCGCCTCACAACTGCTCCGGTAGCCCGGATGGAGCGTAGCGTAATCCGGGATTGTTGCGGCGGGCGAGAACCCCGGATTTCGCTACGCTCCATCCGGGCTACGATCAATTGCTCACAGCCACGGCGCCGGCGTGTCCATCGCGATCAACTGCTCGACCTCGATGCGCGGGCGGACCACTGCGTATTGATCGCCCTTGACCAGCACCTCCGGCACCAGCGGCCGGGTGTTGTAGGTGCCGGCCTGCACGGCGCCATAGGCGCCCGCGGTCATGATGGCGATGAGGTCGCCCGGCTTCGGCGTCGGCAGCGTGCGGTCGAGCGCGAGATAGTCACCGGTCTCGCAGACCGGACCGACGACGTCGGCCATGATGGTGGGCGCCGCCTTCGCCGGCTCCATCACCGGCAGGATGTCGTGATGGGCCTCATACAGCGTCGGACGGATCAGGTCATTCATCGCGGCGTCGATGATGACGAAGTTCTTGCCGTCGCCGTGCTTCACATAGATCACCTTGGCGACGAGGATGCCGGCATTGCCGACGATCATGCGGCCCGGCTCGAACATCAGCGTGCAGCCGAGATTGTGGCTGACGCGCTTGACCATGGCGGCATACGCATCCGGCGCCGGCGGCGCCTCGCGATCCATGTAATAGGGAATGCCGAGCCCGCCGCCAAAATCGACGTGGCTGATGTTGTGGCCGTCGGCGCGCAACGTCTGCACGAATTCGGAAAGAATGCGGAATGCCGTCTCCATCTTGGAGAGGTCGGTAATCTGGCTGCCGATATGAACGTCGGTGCCTGTGACCACGATGCCGGGCAGCTTCGCCGCGCGGGCGTAAACTTCGCGCGCATGCACGATCGGAATGCCGAACTTGTTCTCGGACTTGCCGGTCGAGATTTTCGCATGCGTGCCCGCATCGACGTCGGGATTGACGCGCACGGAGATGCGCGCGGTCTTGCCCATCTCGGTTGCAAGGCGCGACAGCAATTCGAGCTCGGGCTCGGATTCGACATTGATGCAGAGGATGTCGGCGGCGAGCGCCGCCCGCAGTTCGGTTTCCGTCTTTCCTACACCGGAGAACACGATCTTGCTGGCGGGAATGCCGGCCGCGAGCGCGCGCTTCAATTCGCCGCCGGAGACGACGTCGGCGCCGGCGCCAAGCTTGGCGAGCGTGCGCAGCACCGACTGGTTGGAGTTCGCCTTCATGGCGTAGCAGACCAGCACCTTCTCGCCGGCAAAGGCATCGGCAAAGACGCGGTAGTGCCGCTCCAGCGTCGCGGTCGAATAGCAATAAAATGGCGTGCCGACCGTCGCGGCCAGCTCGGACAGGTTCACCGCCTCGGCGTGCAGCACGCCGTTGCGATAGTCGAAATGGTTCATGGCGTTGGCTCAGTTGCCCCGGCTCATTGCTTGCCGGGAGGTTCGTCCAGGAGCGGGTCGAGGACAAACGGTTTTTTCCTGCCCTTGGTCGCCGCCGGCGCAGCATCCGCGCCGTAGGTTGGATTGAACACGCTCGGTGTCTTCTGGGCCTCGGTCTCGGTATCGCCAGGCGCGGCGACGTTGGCCGTGGACGCGCTGGAGGCGGTCGGCGGCAGGTCGAGCGGGCCCCTTCGGCCGCAGCCGGCGAGCGCGAGCGCCGTCAGGCTAAGGACAATGATGGCCCACCCCGAGCCGGCCGGGCGAAACTTTGACGTCACGACGAAATCCCCAATATGCGGCCGCACCATACAGAGGTTGGCCCCCGCTGGCGAGTGCCGGAAGGCCACGGAAGGCCGGCGAATTTTCGGCCCTCAGCCCAATTTTCGCTCTTTTTCCAGCCGCTTGGCCCAGGCCTTGGCCTGCGATGTCACGTTCTTCGGCGCGGTGCCGCCGTAGCTGGTGCGGCTCTTGACCGACGATTCGACCGAGAGCACGCCGAGCACGTCCTTGGTCATCCTGGGCTCGATCGCCTGCATCTCCTTCAGCGGCAGCTCATGCAGCGCCACGCCGTCGCTCGCGGCCTTGGCGACGATGCGGCCAGTGACGTGATGGGCCTCGCGGAACGGCATCTTCAGGGTCCGCACCAGCCAGTCGGCGAGATCGGTCGCGGTGGCATAGCCCTCGCCAGCGGCCGCCTTCATCCTGGCTTTGTCAGGCACGAGGTCGCGGACCATGCCGGTCATGGCGCGGATCGCAAGCGACAGCGCGGCAAAGCCTTCCATGGCGCCCTGCTTGTCCTCCTGCATGTCCTTTTGATAGGCGAGCGGCAGCCCTTTCATCACGATCAGGAGGCCGTTGAGGGCCCCGATGACGCGGCCGGTCTTGGCGCGCACGAGCTCAGCGGCATCGGGATTGCGCTTCTGCGGCATGATCGAGGAGCCGGTGGTGAACTTGTCGCTGAGGCGGATCATGCCGACCAACGGCGAGGTCCAGATCACGATCTCCTCGGCAAAGCGCGACATGTGCACGGCGCAGATCGAGGCCGCCGACAGCGTCTCCAGCACGAAGTCGCGATCGGAGACAGCGTCGAGCGAGTTCGCCATCGGACGATCGAAGGCCAGCGCCTTCGCGGTAGCGTGCCGGTCGATCGGGAACGAGGTGCCGGCAAGCGCGGCGGCGCCAAGCGGGGATTCATTGAGCCGCTTGCGCGCATCCTGGAAACGGCCGCGATCGCGCGCAGCCATCTCGACATAGGCGAGCAGGTGATGGCCGAAAGTGACGGGCTGCGCGGTCTGCAGATGGGTGAAACCGGGCATCACGGTTCCGGCATGCTCCAGCGCGCGCGCCACCAGCGCCTGCTGGAACGCGGCAAGCGCCGCATCGGTCTCGTCGACGACGTCGCGGACATAGAGACGGAAGTCGGTCGCGATCTGGTCGTTGCGCGACCGCGCGGTGTGCAGGCGGCCGGCCGCGGGGCCGATCAGCTCCGACAGGCGGCTCTCGACATTCATATGGATGTCCTCGAGCGCGCGCTTGAACTCGAAGCCGCCCTTGCCAATCTCTGACAAAATCGTGTCTAGACCCTTGCCGATATTTTTCGCATCAGAGGCCGTGATGATGCCGTTCGCGGCCAACATCGCGGCGTGAGCCTTGGACGCGGCAATGTCCTGGGCGAAGAGGTGACGATCGACGTCGATGGAGACGTTGATCTCTTCCATGATCTCATCGGGACGCTCCGAGAACCGGCCGCCCCACATCTTGTTGCTCATGATCCCCTGCTCACGCCTTGCTTTGCCGCATGTTTGCTGACTGATGCCAGCCGTATTAAGAGGCCCCTGATAGCCATATCTGCGACCGAATGACAAACGATATGCTCGACCAGAAGCCCTCCGCCACGCGCCGGATCCCCATCGTCATCGCCACCGTTGTGGTCGGTGGGCTGGCCGGCTTCGCCGCGCTGTATGGGCTCGGCCTGAACCGGGCTCCGTCAGGCGATCCGGCCTGCAAACCGGCAGTGACCAGGGCCCAGAAGCTCGCGCCGCTTGCTCATGGCGAGGTTGCCGCGCTGACCGTGGCGAGTGCCCCCCTGAAGCTGCCGGACCTCACTTTTGAGGACGCCGACGGCAAGCCGAGGAAGCTGTCGGATTTCCGCGGCAAGACCGTGCTGGTCAACCTGTGGGCCACATGGTGCGTGCCCTGCCGGAAAGAGATGCCGGCGCTGGACCAACTCCAGGCCAAGCTGTCGGGCCCTGACTTCGAGGTGGTGGCGATCAATATCGACACCCGCGACCCCGAGAAGCCGAAGAATTTCCTGAAGGACGCCAATCTGACCCGGCTCGGCTATTTCACCGACCAGAAAGCCAAGGTTTTCCAAGACCTTAAGGCGATAGGCCGGGCCCTGGGCATGCCGACCTCGGTGCTGGTCGATCCGCAGGGCTGCGAGATCGCGACGATCGCGGGGCCGGCCGAATGGGCGAGCGACGATGCGCTCAAGCTGATCCGGGCCGCGTTAGGTCCGGCTGCCGCATCGCTCTAGGGAAGTTCAGGCTGTGACGTTGAGGTTGCCGCCGACGCCGGGGCCGACATTGGCAAGGGATGGCTGACCTGCGCCCAGCAGCGTCAGGACGGTGGATTTCTCCATGTCCATGTTCTGCTTCGTCAGCGTCGCCGCGATGTTCGACTGCAGTGCGCCCTGCTGAGAGGCCAGCATGGTGCTGACCATCGCCATCATGTCCATTACGTAGACCCTCGTACGGGCCGTAACCTAGGCGCGAGGGGTTAACGGGACATGAATTGTCACACGGTCGCCCCCGGGCCAAGGTGCCGTAGGGTGGGCAAAGGCGCACTTGCGCCGTCCCCACCACCTCTTTCGATTTGCGAAACATGCGTGGGCACGCTCCGCCTTGCCCACCCTACGGCACCGCCGTCTTAGCGCGTCGGAACCGGCTTGGCGCCGCGGTAGTCGTAAAAGCCGCGTTGGGTCTTGCGGCCGAGCCAGCCGGCCTCGACGTATTTCACCAGTAGCGGGCAAGGGCGATACTTGGAGTCGGCGAGGCCCTCATGCAGCACCTGCATGATCGACAGGCAGGTGTCGAGACCGATGAAATCGGCAAGCTCCAGCGGACCCATCGGATGGTGCGCCCCGAGCTTCATCGCCGCGTCGATCGCCTCGACATTGCCGACGCCTTCATACAGCGTGTAGATCGCCTCATTGATCATCGGCAGCAAGATGCGGTTTACGATGAAGGCCGGGAAATCCTCGGAGACAGCGACTTGCTTGCCAAGTTTGGCGACGAATTCCTTGGACGCCTCGAAGGTCGCATCGTCGGTGGCGATGCCGCGGATCAGTTCCACCAGCTCCA
>NZ_JACOFQ010000077.1:0-517 GCF_019455395.1 Bradyrhizobium sp. BR 10261 | reverse complement strand
GTCCGCGTACGGCAAAACCGTGTGGTCCCGGCCGTCGTCGCTACGGTCAAGTCTTGCGGATGCGGCATCAGCGCCAACCGGCGCGGTGCCGGTGCCTTCCGCAAGGCGAGGGAGGCCAGAAGGAATTCGGCTCCCGGGAGAGCACGGCATAAGCCGTCCGGCCATCGCGCAGGGAAGGCCGTGTGTTCGGCACCACCTGTATGCTGCTGTGCGGTCTCTTTGCGCTACATCTTCGCGCAGCAGACCGCGGGTGCCTGCCGGCACCCGGCCTTCCCTGCGCCCTTTGTTTTTCGAAAGGGAGCGAGCGTGAAGCAAGACTCGGGCGAAATGCGCCGCGAGGATGTGAAGGTGTGTCTGCGTCTACACACTCGCTGTCATCGCCCGGCTTGACCGGGCGATCCAGTACTCCGAGACAGCAATGATTAGCAGAGGAACCGCGGCGTACTGGATTCCCCGCCTTCGCGGGGAATGACAACGTCATTTGGGGGGCGAGGCTGCTGCCTCATACTCCGTCATT
>NZ_JACOFQ010000076.1:0-562 GCF_019455395.1 Bradyrhizobium sp. BR 10261 | reverse complement strand
TCAGAAGGGCGGCTGCCCCGGCCCTGAGCCCGGGCCAAACGGGCCGCGCAGGTTGCCTGGACCCTGCAAGCCGCCAAGGATAAACCCGCCGACCCACTCCACGGCATCCTTGATGGCGCCGCCGATGGCACGGAAGGCGTCTCCAAGCCAGTTGCCGCCGACAACCGCCTCGAGTTCTGCATCATTCAGTTCGATGATTTCCGATTTCGCATGTTTTGGGTTCAGCATGTTGGTCGCTCCTCTTCAAATGATGGATGTGATGAATTGTTCGAAGGCGCAGATCTCAGCGATGGAAGATGCCGCCAGGCAACCAGGGGTTCGGACCCATGGGCTGGTGGGTCGTGATCTTCCCATCCACGATCCAGGGCCCGATGCAGCCACCGTCATTGATGAAGCCGCCGCACACGGAGCTCAGTTCGCGCTCGTCCAACTCTTTACGGTCTCGATTGCTACGCTCGGCCATTTGTGTCTCCCGCTGTTGTGGAGGGTCCATTCCCTCTCATCTCGTGACCACAGGAGTATCGCGGCCCGTGCGCTTAGACCGTGAGACGGGTCACAGAGG
>NZ_JACOFQ010000075.1:0-696 GCF_019455395.1 Bradyrhizobium sp. BR 10261 | reverse complement strand
GTCCTGGCCCATGATGCGCACGCCGATGGTGGCAGCGAGCAGGCACATCGGCACGATCAGGATCACCGCGAACGGCAGCGTCCAGCTGCCATATTGCGCGGCGAGCACGAGATAGACGAACAGCACGCAGATCGGGAACACGTAGAGGCCGGCATTGCCGCCAGTGATCTGCTGATAGGACAGGTCGGTCCATTCGAAGGTGAAGCCGCTCGGCAAGGTGTCGTCGGCGAGCTTCTTGATGGCGTTGAGCGCGGTGGTCGAGCTCGTCCCCGGCGCCGGCTCGCCCTGCAACTCGGACGCCGCGTAGAGATTGTAGCGCGCCACGCGATCCGGACCCGAGACGTCCCTGAAGTCGACCACGCTGCCGAGCATCACCATGTCGCCGGAGGCGTTCCGCGTCCGCAGCCGCGCAAGATCAGCAGGCTCCTTGCGGAACGGGAAATCAGCCTGCGCGGTGACGTGATAGGTGCGGCCGAACAGGTTGAAGTCGTTGACATAGGTCGATCCGAAATAGGTCTGGATCGTGTCGTTGATGTTCGAGATCGGCACGCCAAGCTTCTGCGCCTTGGTGCGGTCGATGTCGACGAACAGCTGCGGCGTATTGGCCGAGAACGGCGAGAACACCGAGGGGGCAAGGAGCGCGGGCGATTTGCGCGCGGCGGCGACGAGCTCGTCGGTTGCGGAGGCCAGCAGCTG
>NZ_JACOFQ010000074.1:0-735 GCF_019455395.1 Bradyrhizobium sp. BR 10261 | reverse complement strand
CCCGCGATATGCGAGGAGATCTCGTCGGTGGCCTTCGCGGTCTGGCTCGCCAGCGATTTCACTTCGCTCGCGACCACCGCAAAGCCGCGGCCGGCTTCCCCGGCGCGCGCCGCCTCGATGGTCGCGTTCAGCGCCAGAAGATTGGTCTGCTCGGCAATCGCGGTGATCAGCTTGACCACCTCGCCGATCTGCTGCGCCGCATGCGAGAGCTTGCCGATGCGGCCATCGGTTTCCTTCGCCTGCATCACGGCGGCCTCGGCAATGCGGCTGGAATCGCGGACCTGGCGGCCGATCTCCTCGACCGAAGCCGACAGCTCTTCCGTCGCGGTCGCGACCGACTGCATGTTGCTCGAGGCCTGCTCGGAGACGCCGGCGACCTGGCTCGACAAGGTTTGCGTGGTCTCGGCGGTACGGGTCAGCGTGGATGCAGACGATTCAAGCTGCACGGCGGATGCCGAAACGTTGGACACGATCGCACCAACAGCGCTCTCAAAATCGTCGGCAAAGCGGATCAGCTCGGCGCGGCGGCTTGCGGCCTGCTCCCTGTTCTGGGCTTCGCTGGCGGCGGCGTCGCGCTCGGCCTTGGCAACGGCCTGGAGCTTGAACTCCTCGACCGCGCCGGCCATCTCGCCGATCTCGTCCTTGCGCCCGAGGCCGGGCAGCACCACGTCGAAATTGCCCGAGGCAAGCTCACGCATCGCCTTGCACATCGCGATCATCGGCCGCGAGATGCCG
>NZ_JACOFQ010000073.1:0-781 GCF_019455395.1 Bradyrhizobium sp. BR 10261 | reverse complement strand
TACCTGCGACTTCGATATGTTGCAGTTGCTGCCAGGTTGAGGGGAGTCCAGCCATGGCGACGTCAACTGCCGCCTGCTATTCGAGCAGAGTGAACGAGTATGTCTCCGGACGTCCCGAATATCCGGTGGCCTTGCTCTCTGACCTGCCGCAATCCGACACGATCATCGATCTTGGCGCCGGCACCGGGAAATTTACCGAGCTGTTGGCACTGAGCGGAAAGCACATTCTGGCGGTGGAGCCGATCGCTGAGATGGCTGCGCGCATTCCGGTCGATCGTCTGGCGGCAGTTGAAGTCCTTACCGGTAGTGCCGAGAGCATTCCGGCGCCTGATCGAGTTGCGGGTCTGGTTTGTTGCGCTACCGCATTTCATTGGTTCGACTATGAAAAGGCGACACGGGAGATTTTTCGAGTTCTGAAGCCGAACGGCGCTCTCGCTTTGATCTGGAATGTGCGGGACGAGCGCGTACCCTGGGTCGCGGCGTTTTCTAGGATCATGGATGGCTATGCGGGTGATACACCGCGGCAGTCTACCGGAAAATGGCGCGTGATCTTCGACGATGCCCGCTTCCGCCACCTGGAGAGTAAAAGCTATCCATTCAGTCAATCTATGCCGCCCAGCGGAATCATGGACCGCGCCCTGTCGACCAGCTTCATCGCCGTCTTGCCGAGTGAGGAACAGGACCGCGTTCGCACCGCGGTTGATAGCATCATCCAAAATGAGCCCGCGCTGATCGGGCACCACATCGTCGCGTTTCCTTACGTGACGGAGCTGCACCTATT
>NZ_JACOFQ010000072.1:0-907 GCF_019455395.1 Bradyrhizobium sp. BR 10261 | reverse complement strand
TGGCAAGCGTACCGTTTGAGCTGAAGGGCAAGAGCGTCTACGTCGCCGGCCATCGCGGCATGGTCGGCAGCGCGCTTCTGCGCCGGCTGGCGCGGGAGGACGTCAAGCTTGTGACCGTGGACCGGCGCGAGGTCGATCTCTGCAACCAGGCCCAAGTGTTCGACTGGTTCGCCCGTGTGCGGCCGCAGGTGGTGTTCCTCGCCGCGGCCAAGGTTGGCGGCATCGTCGCCAACAACACGCTGCGCGCCGAGTTCATCTACGACAACATCGCGATCGCCGCGAACGTGATCCAGGCCGCGCATGCGAATGGCGCCGAGAAGCTGATGTTCCTCGGCTCGTCCTGCATCTATCCAAAGCTGGCAGCCCAGCCGCTGCGCGAGGATGCCGTGCTCACCGGTCCGCTGGAGCCGACCAACGAGCCCTATGCCATCGCCAAGATCGCCGGCATCAAGATGGCTGAGGCCTATCGCAGCCAATATGGCAGCGACTTCATCAGCGTGATGCCGACCAACCTCTACGGTCCCGGCGACAATTATCATCCGGAATTGAGCCACGTCGTCGCCGCGCTGATCCGCCGCTTCCATGAGGCGAAAGAGTCGGGCGCCGGAAGCGTCGTCGTCTGGGGCACGGGGACGCCGCGGCGCGAGTTCCTCTATGTCGACGACATGGCGGATGCCTGCGTGCACCTGATGAAGACCTATTCGGGCAGCGACCTCATCAACATCGGCACCGGCGAGGATATCGCCATCGCCGAGTTCGCGCGCGTGGTCGCGGAGATCGTCGGCTATCGCGGCGAGATTTCCTACGACACCTCGCGGCCCGACGGCACGCCGCGCAAGCTGCTCGACGTCAGCAGGCTCGAGAAGCTCGGCTGGCGCGCGACGACCTCGCTTCGCGACGGCTTGAA
>NZ_JACOFQ010000071.1:0-1299 GCF_019455395.1 Bradyrhizobium sp. BR 10261 | reverse complement strand
CCGATCATAGTCGGCCCGCGCGATCGGAACGGCTTTGGGATTGCCGAGATCGTCAATGCGGACCCGGTAGGTTTCCCGGGCCGTGACGGCTGCAAGTGCCGCGATGACCGTGATGCCGAAGGCGATCGCCCCCACCGTCAAGGGAATGTTGGCGGAGCCGGGAGGCGCCACGGTCGCGAACAGGGCCGGAAGCAGCGCGGTGATGGTGGTGCCGATGTTCTGCGAGATCGCCATCGCCGACACGCGGGTGCGGGTTGGAAACAGCTCCGGATAGAAGCTCGGGAAGATTGCGTTGTAGCCCTGATAGACCACACCCCACATCAACAGCGACAGCATGATCGCAAGCGGCACGCTCTTGATGCTGATGGCATAGAGATAGCCGAAAGCGAGCAGGCCGGAGAGCAGCGCGCCCACGACGATGGGAGGCTTGCGGCCGACCTTGTCGGAGAGATTGCCGACGAAGGGAATGACGAAGATGGCCAGCATGTTTCCGAGGACCGGGATCCACAGATAGACATCCTTGGCAAAACCGATGCCATAGGCCGGCTGCACCGCATAGGCCGCACCGAAGATGGTCGCGACCACAGGGATGACGTTCATCAGCGCCATGCAGATGACCCGGAGCATGTCGGGCCAGCTCAGCTTGATGGCCTGGACGATGGGCGAGCGCGGCGTTTCTCCCCGCCCCTCCTCGCGGGCAAAGGCAGGGGTTTCGTCGACTTCGCGGCGGATGATGTAGCCTGCGACGATGACGAAGAAGCTGAGCAGGAACGGAATCCGCCAGCCCCAGCTGTTGAAGGCCTCGGTCGGCATATAGGCCGCCAGCGGCAGGAAGACGGCGGCTGCGAGAATCTGTCCGGCCTGCACGCCCTGAAGCGCGAAGCTCGCATAGAAGCCGCGACGGCCGAACGGCGCGTGCTCCAGGATCATCGAGCTCGCGCCGGAGATTTCGCCGGCAACGGCAAAGCCCTGGATCAGGCGCAGGACGACCAGCAGGATCGGCGCGAGGATGCCGACCTGATGATAGGTCGGCAGGAGGCCCACCGCCATGGTCGACAGCCCCATCAGGAACATGCAGACGATCAGAACGGTCTTGCGGCCATGGGTGTCGCCCCAATGGCCGAGCACGAAGGCGCCGACCGGCCGGGCCACATAGCCGACGCCATAGGTCGCCAGCGATGCGACGATGGCGACGGTGGGATTTTCCGACGGGAAGAAGATTTGCGGGAAGATCAGCGACGCGGCGGTCGCATAGATGAAGAAGTCATAATATTCGAGAGCCGACCCGATCCAGCCGCT
>NZ_JACOFQ010000070.1:0-1301 GCF_019455395.1 Bradyrhizobium sp. BR 10261 | reverse complement strand
CTCGATGCGCCCTCGATCGCCTTCCAGCTCGACCATGGCGGCGCCAAGATCATCTTGGTCGACCCGGAGTTTTCAGGCGTCATCACCGATGCGCTGGCGCAGATGACCGGGCCAAAGCCGTTCGTGATCGACGTCGACGATGCCGCGTTCAACGATGGCAAGCGCATCGGCGAGATCGAATATGAAGCCGCCGTCGCGCAAGGCGACCCGAACTTCACGGCGATCCTTCCGAGCGACGAATGGGATGCGATCGCGCTGAGCTACACCTCGGGCACCACCGGCAATCCCAAGGGCGTCGTCACCCATCATCGCGGCGCCTATCTCAACGCCGTCAGCAACATCCTCGCCGGCAATCTCGGCCAGCATCCGGTCTATCTCTGGACCCTGCCGATGTTCCACTGCAACGGCTGGTGCTTCCCCTGGACGATTGCGGCCGCGGCCGGCATCAATGTCTGCTTGCGCAAGGTCGAGCCGACCAGGATTTTCGAGCTGATCAGGCAGCACGGCGTCACCCACATGTGTGGCGCGCCGATCGTGTACAACACGCTGATCAATGCGCCCGATGCGCCACGGGGCAATGCCGCCCGCCGCGTCGTCGGCCTCATCGCCGGCGCAGCGCCACCGGTTGCGGTGTTGGAAGGCGCCGAAAACATCGGCATCAAGCTCACCCATGTTTATGGCCTGACCGAGGTCTACGGCCCCGCCTCGGTCTGCGCCGAGCAGCCGGGCTGGGACGAGCTTCCGCCTGCCGAGCGCGCCCGCATGAAGCGCCGGCAGGGCGTTCCCTACCCGCTCGAGGAAAGCGTCACCGTCATCAATCCGCAGACCATGCAGGAAGTGCCGCGCGACGGCGAGACCATCGGCGAGGTCATGTTCCGCGGCAATATCGTGATGAAGGGCTACCTCAAGAACGAGAAGGCGACCAAGGAAGCCTTCGAGGGCGGCTGGTTTCACACCGGCGATCTCGGCGTGCTCGACGAGCACGGCTATGTCATCATCAAGGATCGCTCCAAGGACATCATCATCTCCGGCGGCGAGAACATCTCTTCCGTCGAGGTCGAGGATATCCTCTACAAGCACCCGGCCGTGCTGTTCGCCGCGGTGGTGGCAAAGCCCGATCCGAAATGGGGCGAAGTGCCCTGCGCCTTCGTCGAGCTCAAGGACGGCGCAAGCGCAAGCGAGGCCGACATCATCGCCTTCTGCCGCACGCATATGAGCGGCTTCAAGACGCCGAAGGCCGTCGTGTTCGGACCGATCCCGAAGACCTCGACCGGCAAGATCCAGAAATTCCTGCTGCGCAA